>NZ_JAFCTX010000005.1:0-178201 GCF_049896245.1 Cypionkella sp. TWP1-2-1b2
TTCCACGCATAACACTCCAGCTGCTCCCGCCTAAAAGCGGGATTGTTGCACGACTGGGGTGGTCAGTTTTGGACGCTGTTCCACCCCGTCAGCTGGTCACTTTTGCACGCTGTTTTACAGCACCGGCGTGCCGAACGCTCTAAAGTGTCGATTTATGACGCGCCGCGCTGCGGTGCGGTTTGCGGGGACCACCGCTCCCCCCGCTAGCGTCTCCAATGCCTCAAGAGCGGCGTTAGCGCTGGCCATGTCGCCAGTTGCCAACGCGATTGCCAGACCGTCTCTCGCGGCGTCCAGCCGCGCGGCTTCACGCTCTTCCAATCTCTCCTCATAGCGGTGCAGTGAGACAAGACGGGCCGCCCTGTCCCGGCAGGCGCGTGATTTTCCGTATACCGAGAGAGTGGCGAGTTCACAGAGGTTGTCATCAAGTGCAGCTTCGTCACCTGCGGCGACGGCTGCGGCGGCGGCTTGGGCAAAAGCAAAGTATGCAGCGGTATCTAATGTATTGGTCATGGTATGGGCCTCTCTAGGTAAACTGAGCGTCAACAAGGGTGTGTTCTTATATAAATTCACATATGAATGAAAAGCAACCCTTGTTGACGGGTTTTGAAAGTATTTTTTGGTATATGTGAGGCCATACCCTTACGAACACGGCACGGCCTAGCTGATGTCGCAATTACCGTAGGATTGGGATGGATAAAGACCTGACGCGAACATGATGGTGTGTCGGCTGTGGGCGGCCTTACCGGCGTTGTCGATGGTCGTCGTTTGAACAGCGCCGGACTGCAGCGGCTCTAGGAATGTTATGCCGCCTGAACCGGTAACGGGGTAAACTGTAGACGCGCCCGCATTCCCAACCAAAAAGGCATTGCCCGACACGTCGTCAAATACGAATTTAAGGTCGAGGGTTCCACCAGTCTCGAACCTACCATCTTCAAAAGCGGCGTTTGGGAATGCGCACGTGTAAGTCATTACCTTGGCCGTCGCACTATTGGCAAATAGCACGGCGAGCAAAGCGGGGGCAAGGAAAGCGGGGGCAAGGAAAGCAGTGCGTTTCATATTTCACCTGATTTAATGTGTTGCAGTGCGCATGTTCTCCTTGTCTGCCCCTACGTCAATCGCAGATGGGGCTTGCCACGGCGGCCGACCCACCCCCTGCCCCCCACTCCGCCGCGCGGCGCGGAAACCGTCGCAGCGGCCGCTAGGAATTTTCGCCGCTGTGGAACTTTTGAACTCCGTGCCCTACTGTTCACCAGATGGGGCAAAGCATGACCGCCCTGCTTCACTTTTTTGGAGGGTTTAATTTGCCGCTTCTGATCTTGATTGCAGTCGTTCTGTTCTTTGTTTTCGGTTCGCCGGGAAAAACCGTAGCAAACATGGTCTGGCAAAATGATGCCGCACCTTGGGAAAAAGTGGACGCGTTTTACTACCCCGACAAGGCGGACCTGACAAACTACGAGGCGGCCCGTGATCTGGGCTCGGTGCAAGAGTGCCGCGACAGTGTCGGCGCAATGGCGTCAGCAAATGGCGACCCCGGCCTCACACGCGGCGATTATGAATGCGGGATTGAGCGTCTTGAAGACTTCGGCGGCGTGGGCGTGTATCGAGTTACGACGCGCTAAACTCCGGCTAAAGTGACAAACAAGCCGAACCCACCTATCTCGCCGCGCTGTTCTGGGTGAAATCAACGCGACTTTCTCAAGCCGAAAATGCTTATAAAAGCGTGCTGCCCCAGTGCTGCCCAGCTAGGAAGCTTCAGCCGCCAAATTTTATATTATTCTGTAATTTCAAGAAGTTGCTGGTGCTGTGAGAGAGGATTGAACTCTCGACCTCACCCTTACCAAGGGTGTGCTCTACCACTGAGCTACCACAGCCGCCTTTTTCCGAAACGTAACCCCGGGCGTTACCCCGAAGTCGGCGGGGTTAGGAAATCCCCCGCCTAAACAACCACTTCCGTCTCCAGCGCCGCCCCTTACCAAGGGTGTGCTCTACCGCTAAGCTAGTGCATCGCCGCCTGCCTGCGGAACCGTGTGTAACCGCTGGCGTGGCGGCTGAATAGACGCGTTCGTGGCAGGGTGCAAGTGCAAACTGGCGGTTTTTTGCATGGCCTTGCTGGACGGTTGGGGCGCACTGTATTAGAAGGTCTGATGCGTGAAAAACCTGATGACATTGGCCTCGGCAAGCCCAAATCGCAACGCGAGACTGAGCGCGAGGCGCGCTTGAAGCTGGCGTTGAAGGCGAATATGAGCCGCAGGAAGGCGCAAGCGCGGGCAAGATCGGCGGCGGATTCGGATGGCCCAGATGCGGGCCTTATCGACGATAACAACAAAAACGAGTGAGGCTGGCAGATGGATTCGATTTTGGTCAAGGGCAATGGGCCGCTGAACGGGGTGATCCCGATTGCGGGGGCGAAGAATGCGTGTCTGACGCTGATGCCCGCGACGTTGCTGTCGGAAGAACCGCTGACGCTGACCAATGCACCGCGGCTGTCGGATATCGCGACGATGACTCAACTTTTGCAGTCACTGGGCGCGGAAGTGGCCTCGATGCAGAACGGTCTGGTCTTGGCGATGTCGAGCCATAAGGTCGATAACCACACCGCCGATTATGAAATTGTCCGCAAGTTCCGCGCCTCTATCCTAGTGCTGGGGCCGCTGCTTGCGCGGGATGGCCATGCGATTGTCTCGCTGCCGGGCGGCTGTGCGATTGGCGCGCGTCCGGTGGATTTGCACTTAAAGGCGTTTGAGGCGATGGGGGCGGAACTCGATCTGCGCGACGGTTATGTCCATGCCAAAGCTCCGGGCGGGCGGTTGCGCGGGGCGGTGGTTGATTTCCCGTTCGTCTCGGTTGGGGCCACGGAAAACGCTCTGCTGGCGGCGACTTTGGCCAAGGGCACCACGGTGTTGAAGAACGCCGCGCGCGAGCCGGAGATTGTCGATCTAGCGGTCTGTCTGCGCCGGATGGGCGCGCAGATTGACGGTGAAGGCACCAGCACGATCACCATTCAGGGCGTTGATCGCTTGGGCGGGGCGACGCATCCGGTGGTGACAGACCGCATTGAGCTGGGCACCTACATGCTGCTGCCCGCGATCTGCGGCGGTGAGGTGGAGTGTCTGGGCGGTAAGATGGCGCTGGTTGGGGCATTTGCCGAAAAGCTGGATGCGGCGGGGGTTTCGGTGGTGGAAACCGAGCGCGGCTTGAAGGTGACGCGGAAGAATGGCCGGGTGCGCGCGGTGGATGTGGTGACAGAGCCGTTCCCCGGTTTCCCGACCGATTTGCAGGCGCAGATGATGGCTTTGCTCTGCACCGCTGACGGGACTTCGGTGCTGGAGGAAAAGATCTTCGAGAACCGCTTCATGCACGCGCCGGAACTGGTGCGGATGGGCGCGAAGATTGATGTGCATGGCGGTCATGCCACCGTCACTGGCGTGGAAAAACTGCGCGGCGCGCGCGTGATGGCGACCGATTTGCGTGCCTCGGTGTCGTTGATCCTCGCGGGCCTTGCGGCAGAGGGTGAAACCGTGGTCAGCCGGGTTTATCACCTGGATCGCGGTTATGAGCGGGTTGAGGAAAAGCTGCGCGGCGTCGGGGCGCAAATTGAGCGGATCAGCGGATGAGTGATGCGCGGTTTGAAGATGGCGATGAGGCTCCGCTGCGGCTGGCAGTGCATGATGCTGAAAGCTTGGCGGTGATTGCGGCGCTGGTACAGGACGCGGTGTTTCCGATCACCGAGATGACTCTGGTGCGGCAAAAGCGACGGTTCGCGCTGATGCTGAACCGCTTTCGTTGGGAATACCGCGAGGCCGCCGAGAAGGCGGGACAGCCGTTTGAGCGGGTGCAAAGCCTGCTGGTGTTTGAAGATGTGCTGGCGGTGCGCAGTCAGGGCATTGATCGGGCCGACAAAGACACCATCCTGTCGCTGCTGGATATGAGCTTCACTCCGGGGCCGGATGGCACGGGTTTGGTGACTCTGGTGCTGGCAGGGGATGGCGCGATTGGCCTGCAGGTCGAAGCACTGGACGCCACTTTGCGTGATGTCACGCGGCCCTATCTGGCACCTTCGGGTAAGGTGCCAGAGCACGACGTTTAAGTCAGCGCGCCAGAGTTAGTCTTTCGGCCCATTGGTATTGATCACCACGGAATTCTTCGTGCTTGGCGTCGCCACGGCGGGCTTGGCCTTGTCTTTCTTCGGCTTTTTCACGTTCTTGCCGGGTTTGCTCATGCCCTTGGCCATCTGATTTTCCTTACAAGCAGCGGCCATCCGTTTGGCCTTGATCATCATGCACCTTCGCGGGCGCAAACCCAAGCCCATTTGGCTGCAATGGCTGCTTTGAATGTGACACCCGCGCGGTAGAAGGTAGAGCGTGGATTTGCCCGGATTTGGAGAAAATTCACATCGCTTTTAGCGGGCTGAGTGGGTTTTTGCAGTTCGGTCGCCGCAGTTTGATTGCAGGGGCGTCGCAGAGTTAGCAGCGGGGCAGTTTTGTTAAATACATATAACTAACAGTAGGTTATGGCATTTTCTCGATACACTGAATGCTGCGACGCCGCAGGAAAATGCGGCGATGCAGCAACCACAGGCTGAGAGGGCTGCAATAGATTTTCAATCCCTCGAACTGACGCCATTTGCGAATTTGAAAGCGCTTTGAGCCGCGAATCGTTGACGAAATGGCCAGTTTCGGGCTATTGCCGTGCAAACGCTTCGGGAGGCCGGGTCGCAAGAACCGGAAAAGGACGCGTTTTAGACAGGGCAGCGCCGATAGGGCGCGATCAAAATTATAGGGAGGAAATCCATGTCCTTTGGATTCAAGAGCCGCGCATTGCGGTCGGCTGGTGTTGCAGCACTGATCAGTGCGCTTGGCACGCCGATGATGGCGGAAGAAATCTTCTACGTCTCCGGCTCGGTCGGCAAAGCGGTTGAGAATTTCAAAACGCTGGTGAAGCCGTGGGAAGACGCCACTGGCAATACCGTCACCATCGTGCCGATGCCGGCATCGACATCGGACCAGTTCGGCCAGTACCGTTTGTGGTTGGCTGCTGGGGCCACCGATATTGACGTCTATCAGACCGATGTGATCTGGGCGCCGCAGCTGGCGGATCACTTTGTCGATCTGAGCGCAGTTGCCAAAGATCTGGCCCCGACGCATTTCCCCTCGATCATCGAGTCGCAGACTGTGGGCGGCAAGCTGGTGGCTTTGCCGATCTTCACCGATGCGCCTGCGCTGTATTACCGCAAGGATTTGCTGGAGAAATACGGCGTTGCGGTGCCAAAAACCTGGGATGAGCTGACAGCCGCTGCGACCAAAATCCAAGAGGGTGAGCGGGCAGCAGGCAAGGGTGATTTCTGGGGCTATGTCTGGCAGGGTAACGCTTATGAAGGCCTGACCTGCGATGCGCTGGAATGGGTGAAATCCTTCGGCGGCGGCCAGATCGTTGAAGCCGATGGCACGATCTCGATCAACAACGAAAAGGCCGTGAAGGCGCTGGAAACGGCAGCTGCTTGGGTTGGCACGATCTCGCCCGAGGGCGTTCTGGCTTATGGCGAGGAAGAATCGCGTGGCGTCTGGCAGACCGGCAACGCGGCCTTCATGCGCAACTGGCCCTATGCGTATCAGTTGGGCAATGGCGACGACTCGGCGGTCAAGGGCTTGTTCGACGTGACAACGCTGCCGGTGGGTGCAGAAGGCGACACGTCGGCGGCCACCTTGGGCGGCTGGAACGCAGCAGTGTCGAAATATTCCAAACATCAGGATGTGGCGATCAGCTTGGTGATGTATCTGGCTGGACCCGAGGCACAAAAGGCGCGGGCGATTTCGGAATCGGCACTGCCGACCATCGTGGCTTTGTATGATGACGCCGATATCGCTGCGGCCCAGCCGATCATCCCGCAGTGGAAGAGTGTGTTCTTGAACGCGGTGCCGCGTCCCTCTGCGCCAACTTTGGGCAAGTACAACGAAGTCTCGTCGAAGTTCTGGTCGGCGGTGCATGAAACTCTGTCGGGCAATGGCTCCGCTGCCGACAACCTTGCTGGCCTTGAAGCCGATTTGACCGACCTGAAAGGCGACGCCTGGTAATCCTCCCGATAGCGGGCACGCCTTGAGGATGGGCGGCGGCAGTGCATCATGCCAACCGCCGCCCATCTTTTACGCTCGGCCTCGGATAGGGGCCGGTTTAAGGGGGGAAATTCATGACAGCTTCAAAGACTGCCGCCAGTTTGCCGACTGGTACAGGGCGGGAAAGCGGCCTCAGCCTGCAACAGCAGCGCCAGAAAGCCGCGTTCTGGTTCTTGGCCCCCATGCTGATCGCGCTGTTTTGCGTCGCGGCATGGCCCTTGCTGAGAACGGTTTGGTTCTCATTGACCGACACGTCGTTGAACAATCTGTATGGCGGCAAGTGGATCGGCTTTGACAATTATCTGCGCGTGCAAACCCTGTCCAACGGCACCGTGCGCTACAAAGGCACGCTGGTCGATCCGGCATGGTGGAATGCGGTGTGGAACACGGTGCGGTTTTCGGTGGCCTCTGTGGTCTGCGAAACCATACTGGGGCTGATCGCGGCGCTGGTGCTGAACGCCGAGTTCAAGGGACGCGGCTTTGTACGTGCCGCCATTCTGATCCCCTGGGCGATCCCCACCATCGTTTCCGCCAAAATGTGGGCCTGGATGCTGAACGACCAATACGGCATCCTGAACGATATGGCGCTGAATCTCGGGCTGATTTCGTCCAAAATCGCATGGACTGCCAACTCTGATACCGCGATGTATGCCGTGTTGATGGTGGATATCTGGAAAACCACGCCGTTCATGGCTTTGTTGTGTCTGGCGGGCCTGCAAATGGAGCCGCGCGATATTTACGAGGCCGCGAAGATCGACGGCATCAACCCGGTGAAAGTGTTTTTCAAGATCACTTTGCCGCTGATCCGCCCGGCACTGATGGTGGCGGTGATCTTCCGTATGCTGGATGCTTTGCGGATTTTCGATCTGATCTATGTGCTGACGCCGAACTCGGCAGCCACAAAAACCATGTCGGTGATCAGCCGCGAGAACCTGATCGAGTTTGATAAATTCGCTTACGGCTCGGCGCAATCAACCCTGTTGTTCGCTATTCTGGCGATCTTCGTATCGCTGTATATCTGGCTCGGCAAGGTTGATCTCAGCGGGGAGGGAGGCAAATGACCGCCAACAAACTGTTCAAAAACATCGCCTTCTACGCTTTGGTCGTGGTGATCATGATCTTCTCTATCTTCCCGTTCTACTACGCCATCGTCACGTCTTTTGCCACAGGCACGGCGCTGTTTGAAACCAACTACTTCCCGAAAGCCTTCGATTGGGCAAACTACGAAGCTGTGCTGGGTGGCCGTACCTTCCCGCGCAATATCCTGAACTCGGTGTTCGTCGCCACCACCACGGTGGTGCTGGCGCTGTTCCTCGCCGTCACCGCCTCCTACGCCCTTGCCCGCGTGCGTTTCCGGGGCAGGGGCCTGCTGCTGATGACGATACTCGCGGTGTCGATGTTCCCGCAGATCGCGGTGTTGGCCGGATTGTTCGAGCTGATCACCTACCTTGGCCTGTTCAACTCGCCCTTCGCGCTGATCCTGTCTTACACGATCTTCACCTTGCCGTTCACGGTCTGGGTGCTGACCACCTTCATGCGTGATCTTCCGGTCGAGATTGAAGAAGCGGCAATCGTCGATGGCGCAACACCTTGGATCATCATCACTAAAGTGTTTCTGCCGCTTTTGTGGCCGGCTTTGGTCACAACCGGTCTTCTGGCCTTCATCGGCGCTTGGAATGAATTCCTGTTCGCGCTGACCTTCACCTCATCCGAGGTGACGCGCACGGTTCCGGTGGCGATTGCACTGCTTTCCGGGGCATCGCAGCAGGAAATCCCTTGGGGTCCGATCATGGCGGCTTCAGTGATCGTCACCGTCCCGCTGATCATCCTCGTTCTTATCTTCCAACGCAAAATCGTCGCGGGTCTGACCGCAGGCGGCGTGAAGGGCTGAAAAAATGGCAAAAATTGAACTGAAGAACGTCAAGAAGTCCTATGGCGCGGTGGATGTGATCAAGGGCATCGACCTGACGATTGAGAAGGGCGAATTCATGGTGTTTGTCGGGCCCTCGGGCTGCGGCAAATCCACCCTGTTGCGGCTGATCTCGGGGCTGGAGGAGATTTCCTCGGGCGATATGTTGTTTGACAATGAACGCGTCAACAACGTGCTGCCCAGCCAGCGCGGCATCGCCATGGTGTTCCAAAGCTATGCGCTTTATCCGCATATGAGCGTGTATGACAACATGGCCTTCGGGATGAAACTGGCCAAGGCCAGCCCCGAGGCGATGAAAAAGCGCGTGATGGAAGCGGCGAAACTGCTGCAAATTGATCATCTGCTGGAACGCTTGCCGAAGCAGCTTTCCGGCGGCCAGCGTCAGCGCGTCGCCATTGGCCGCGCGATTGTGCGCGACCCGCGGGTGTTCCTGTTTGACGAACCTTTGTCGAATTTGGATGCCGCCTTGCGGGTGCAGACCCGGCTGGAAATCGCCAAACTGCATCACTCGATGTCGGACGTGACGATGATCTACGTCACCCACGATCAGGTCGAAGCGATGACTTTGGCCGACCGTATCGCCGTGCTGCGCGATGGCCGGTTAGAGCAGGTAGGCTCGCCTGCTGAACTCTATGAACGCCCGAATTCGATCTTCGTCGCGGGTTTCATCGGCAGTCCGAAGATGAACTTCCTGACCGGAAAATTCGCCAGCGATCACGGTTGCACCACGCTTGGCATCCGCTCGGAACATATCGACGTGGTCGAGGGCGGCTTGTGGACGGGCCAGATCGTTCATGCCGAAGATTTGGGCAGTGACAATTATCTGTTCGTTGAAGTGGGCTCTGATGAGCCTTTGATCGTGCGCCGCGAGGGCAAATTGACCATGAAGGTCGGCGATACCGTTTCGCTGTCGCCCAAGGCTGGCCAGTTGCACAAGTTCGATCAGAACGGCAAGCCGATCCGCTGAATTTCAAATCCACACTGCGCCCCACTTGGGGCGCGGCAGCTACAGAAGGAGCATGCCATGAGCATCCGCGTCACCGTTTGGGGCGAGAACGTCCACGAACAGAAAAACAAAGTTGTGTCAGAGGTTTACCCGCTGACCATGCATGGCACGATTGCCGCAAGCTTGAACAAGGCCGAAGGGATTGCAGCTACCACCGTAACATTGCAAGACGCCGAACACGGGCTGACCGCCGAGAAACTGGCCGCGACCGATGTGCTGATCTGGTGGGGCCACGCAGCCCATGGCGACGTTGATGATGCGATTGTCGAGCGGGTCTGCAACGCGGTTTGGGGCGGCATGGGGATCATCTTCCTGCACTCCGCCCATTTCGCCAAACCGTTCAAGCGGCTGATGGGCGCGCCGTGTAACCTGACGTGGCGGGAAGCAGGCGAGCGCGAACGGCTTTGGGTGACAAGCCGTCAGCATCCGATTGCCGCTGGCCTGCCGGGTCATTTTGAGCTGGAATACGAGGAAATGTATGGCGAGCCGTTTGGCGTGCCGGAACCCTTGGAGACGGTGTTCATCAGCTGGTTTGCTGGCGGTGAAGTGTTCCGCTCCGGTCTGACCTACAAGCGTGGCGCGGGCAATATTTTCTATTTCCGCCCCGGCCATGAAACCTATCCGACCTACCACGACGCCAATGTGCAGCGGGTGATCTCAAACGCGGTGCGCTGGGCCTATAACCCGAATGTGCGGATCGCCGACCCGAATGAAGCGCCCAATACCATGATCGACAACGCGCTAGAGCCGATTACCGAACGCGGACCGCGTCTGCACCATGACGGCGAGGCGGGGTATCGGTGATGGCATCCCCCGTTCGTATCCTGATCCTCGGCACCGGGGGCATGGCGGCCAACCATGCCGACAGTTTCAAGGCGATTGAGGGCGTCACGCTTGTCGGCGGCATCGACACGCGCCCTGTGCAACTGGCGGAGTTCTGTGATCGGTTTGGCATCGCCGGGCGGTTTGCCTCGATTGACGAGGCGATTGCTTGGGGACAGTTTGACGCTGTCACCAATGTGACGCCAGATGCCGCGCATTACGCCACCACCCTGCCGTTTCTGGCGGCGGGCAAGCATGTGCTCTGTGAAAAACCGCTCGCCACGTCCGAAGCGCAGGCCGATGCGATGGCCGAAGCTGCCGCCAAGGCGGGCGTAGTGAATATGGTCAACCTCAGCTACCGCAACGTGGCCGCCCTGCAAAAAGCCGCCGCCATGGTGCGTGAAGGCGCCATCGGTACGGTGCGGCATTTTGAGGCGAGCTATCTGCAAAGCTGGCTGACCCAACCGGCCTGGGGCCATTGGGATAAGGAAAGCCAATGGCTGTGGCGGTTGTCGACCAAGCACGGATCGAAAGGTGTGCTGGGCGATGTTGGCATCCATATCCTTGATTTCGCGACCTTTATCGCCGGGCAGGCAGCGGTCGAAGTGTCCTGCCGCCTCGCCACCTTTCCCAAAGCCCCCGGCGATCAGATTGGCGAATACCCGCTCGATGCCAATGATTCCGCCACCATGCAGATCGTGCTGGAAAATGGCGCGCTTGGCACCGTGGCCGCAACGCGGTTTGCCTCCGGCCATCTGAACGACCTGCGCTTGCGGATTTATGGCGACAAGGGCGGGCTGGAAGTATGTTGGGAGAAGAACATCAGCACCCTGCGCGCCTGCCTTGAGGCCGATCTGCAAACGGGTCAGTGGCATGACGTTGAAGCCCCAGTTTTGGCGACGATCTATCAGCGTTTCATCGCCGCGATTCGGGGCGAGGGGGCTGCAGAGCCGGATTTTGCGCGCGGCGCAGCATTGCAGCGGCTGCTCGACCGGGCAGAGCAATCGGCAGGCCAAGCTGGGGTTAGTCTGAAGGTCTGATCCGGGTTTTGCTGTCGAAAACCGGGGCTTCCCCAGCGCCTCGGTTTGAATTTGTGCAAACTGATCTGAATCATAGGCGACAACGGAAACCAGTCTATACAGCGTATTACGTCAAATGATTATGAAGGGACGTCGCATGTCTGATCTCAAAGGCTATTCGGCCAGCCAAATCTTTCTGCATTGGCTGGTGGCCGTCTTGATCTTGTACCAACTGATCTTTGGCGAAGATATGGGCGGCGCTTGGGATGCGTTTGAGGAGGGACGAAGCCCCGATATGACGCTCTGGGTTTGGGCGCATATCGTGGTGGGAAGCGCGGTGCTGGTGTTTGCGCTGTGGCGGCTGGCTTTGCGGTTCAGCCGTGGCGCGCCAGAGGCTCCTGCCGACTCAGCGCTGCTGCTGCTGGCGGCGAAATGGGGCCATAGGGCGCTTTATGCGGCGATGCTGTTGGCGCCGATCACCGGGCTTTTGGCTTGGTTTGGCGGCGTGGCTACGGCGGCCGAGCTGCATGGATGGTTCAAGCCGGTGATTATCGTGCTGGTCCCCGGGCATGTGGTGGCAGCATTGTATCACCATTTTATCGTGAAGGATGGGTTGCTGCTGCGGATGCGCCGTCCGCTGGACTAAGGCGCGCGGCCTGCGCCGAAGCGGAAAACGCGGTTTTCCGGCACGATTTTTGGCCCAAAAATCGGTTTGGCGCGCTGATCTAAGCAGACAAGCCGTTCAGGAAAACCCGCACAGCCTGCTCAAATTCACGCGGGCGCTCGGCGTGCAGCCAATGGCCCGCGCCGGGCAGTTTGGCGAAATGTGATTTCGGGAACAGGCTGCGGATCGCTTCGCGGTACTCTGGCTTGACATAATGCGACAGTGCCCCGGTGAGAAACAGCGTGTGGCCCGTAAACTGCCCCAAAGTGCCCGGCCAACCGACGATCAACGGCATCTGATCCTCCAGCACATCAAGGTTCAGCCGCCAGACCGGGGGCTGCGCCTTAAGATCCAGAGATTGCAAGAAAAACGCCCGCAGGGCAGGGTCGGGGATGGTCGCACTCAGGCGGCGATCCGCCTCACTGCGCGAGGTCAGGCCGTTCAAATCCAGCCCGCGCATCGCGTCAATGTACTGCGTCTGATCATGGCTGTAGGCGACGGGTGCGATATCGGCGATCACCAGTTTGCGCACCAAATCACCCTCGGTCAGCGCCAGTTGCATCGCAGCCTTGCCGCCCATCGAATGGCCCAGCACATCCATCGGCGCGCCCAGTGCCGCAATCACCTCGGCCAGATCGCCCGCCATATCGGGATAGCTTTGCGAAGGCGCGCGCGGGCTTTGGCCGTGGTTGCGCATATCCACCACATGCACCGCGCGGCTGTCAGCCAGATGCCGGGCGATCACGCTCCAGTTGCGGGCAGAACCGAACAGCCCATGCGCGATCAGCAAATCGGGCAAGCTCGGGTCGGGTACGGTGGCGGGATAGGTGGTGATCGCAAGCATGTGGCTTTGATAGCGCGGCCACAGAACTTCGGCCAGAGAGTTTCGACCAGAGCAGTTGAAGCCCTGCACCTGCAGCGATAAGGTCCGGCAATGTCAAAAGGAAGTGCTAGATGACCGGAGTGCCTATTCAGCAGATGGCCGACCGCGTGGCGGGTCTGATGGAAGAGCGCCTGCGGGTGCGCGGGCAGGGGCTTGGCGAAAAGCTGCGCAAGGGCGGGCGGTTGTTGCCGCGCCGGGTGCGGGCAGCGGCCGAGATTTTGCAGACAGGCGCGGTGATGGCGCAGAACCCCAAACTGTGGTCGCAGGTCGATCAGCAGGCCGTGGCGCAGGCCTACGACACCTGCGTGCGGCATCTGAACAACGTCGATGGCGGTGATCGCCGCAAGGGTGCTGTGCTGGGGATTGCAGCTTCGGTGGCGTTCTCGGTTCTGGTCGTCGCGGCTTTGCTGTTTTCCGTGCTGCGTTGGCGCGGCTTTATCTAAGCGGTTTGGGCGAAAGCGTCGGCAAGGGTATCAAACTGCTGCTTAGATTGGGCGCATCATTGGCTGAAACTTATGTCTGCACGGATACCAAGCGAGCTTTATACAGAACATCTTGTATAGCACCTGTATCAAAACACAAGTCGCTCCCAGCGGGGAAGAACTTTCCGCAGCCAAGATGCTTTTTCGCCGAAAAGATGTGGTGCCTGCAAGCAACGCGGGTCAAAACCATTCGCAGCGCCAAATTCGAAACCTAGCCAGTCGAGGGCATCCAGCCCAAAGTCCGCGCAAAACAAAAGGGCGCAGGTTTTCCTGCACCCTTTTCTCGATGTTGTAAGCTTTACAGCCCCGGATAAATCGGGAATTTCTCGCACATGGCTTCAACGCGGGCCTTCACCGCAGCCTCAACCTCGCCATTGCCGTCCTCGCCATTGGCGGCCAGACCATCAACCACTTCGACGATCCATTTGCCGATCTGGCGGAATTCGGCCTCGCCAAAACCGCGCGTGGTGCCTGCCGGAGTGCCCAAACGCACACCGCTTGTCACCATCGGTTTTTCCGGGTCAAACGGGATGCCGTTCTTGTTGCAGGTGATGTTGGCGCGGCCCAAGGCTTTCTCGGTCGCGTTGCCTTTGACGTTTTTCGGGCGCAGATCGACCAGCATCACATGGGTATCGGTGCCGCCGGTGACGATATCAAGGCCGCCCTTCATCAACTCATCCGCCAAAGCCTGCGCGTTCTTGATCACCTGACCTGCATAGGTCTTGAACTCGGGCCGCAACGCCTCGCCAAACGCCACGGCTTTCGCCGCGATCACATGCATCAAAGGCCCGCCTTGGATGCCGGGGAAAATCGCCGAGTTCACTTTCTTGGCGATGTCTTCGTTGTTGGTCAGGATCATGCCGCCACGCGGGCCGCGCAGGGTTTTGTGCGTCGTGGTGGTTGCCACATCGGCATAGGGGAAGGGTGACGGATGATGACCGCCCGCCACAAGGCCCGCAAAATGCGCCATATCGACCAGCAGATACGCGCCGACCTTATCAGCAATCGCGCGGAAACGGGCAAAGTCGATCTGGCGCGGAATGGCCGAGCCACCCGCGATGATCAGCTTGGGCTGATGCTCTATCGCCAAAGCCTCGACCTGATCGTAGTCGATCAGATTGTCTTGCTGGCGCACGCCGTATTGGATGGCATTGAACCATTTGCCGGATTGGTTCGGCGCAGCCCCATGGGTAAGGTGGCCACCCGAGGCCAAATTCATCCCCAAAATAGTATCACCCGGCTTGATCAGCGCCTGAAACACGCCTTGGTTGGCCTGAGAGCCCGAATTTGGCTGCACATTAGCAAACCCGCAACCAAACAACTGCTTGGCGCGCTCAATCGCCAGATTTTCCGCCACATCAACAAACTCGCAGCCGCCGTAGTACCGCTTGCCCGGATAGCCCTCGGCATACTTGTTGGTCATTACCGAGCCTTGCGCTTCCATCACCGCGCGACTGACGATGTTCTCCGAGGCGATCAGCTCGATCTCATGGCGCTGACGCCCGAGTTCACTGGTGATCGAGCCGAAAAGTTCGGGATCGCGGCTGGACAGGCTTTCGGTGAAAAATCCGGTATCGCTTTGGGCGGTCATGGCGTCTCCTGCGGGTGATGGGCCGATTTGCAGCGGTTTTAGGCCAAGGGCGGGCTTTGGGGAAGGCAAGAAACGACTCAGGAAGCGTCGGTTACGCCGTCTTGTTCACTATAGGAAACTTGTTACCGCTATCGCAAGCACGGCGAGGGGTTGAGTTTGGCGGCAGGGCGGGCAAGGCTGCGCATCCCAAGCACAAGGATTCTGGGGTGGTGTTCAAGAAGATCGCGTTTGTGGCCAGTGCGACCCCGGCGGCGCAAGAGGCGTTGGTGGAATTGGTGGGCTTGCATGGGCAGGTCGCCGTGGACAGCGCCGATGTGGTGGTGGCGCTGGGCGGCGACGGCTTTATGTTGCAAACTCTGCATGAAACTCAGCCATTGGGTCTGCCGGTCTATGGCATGAACTGCGGCACGGTAGGGTTCTTGATGAACGCATATTCGGCGGACTTGCTGCCGAAACGGTTGAACGTGGCCGAGGAAGCGGTGATCCATCCCCTTGCGATGACGGCGGTATCGGTGGATGGATCAGTGACGCAGGCGCTGGCGATCAACGAGGTGTCCTTGCTGCGTGCGGGTCCGCAGGCGGCGAAGGTGCGGATCTCGGTCGATGGTGTGGTGCGGTTGGAGGAGTTGGTCTGTGATGGGGTGCTGGTGGCCACGCCTGCGGGATCGACGGCGTATAATTATTCGGCGCATGGGCCAGTGCTTCCCATTGGGTCGGGTGTGCTGGCTTTGACACCGATGGCGGCATTTAGGCCGAGAAGGTGGCGGGGGGCATTGCTGCCGAAATCGGTGGTGGTGCGGTTTGATATTCTGGAACCTGAAAAACGCCCGGTGCGGGCGGATGCGGACAGCCGACCGGTCACGGATGTGGTTTCGGTGGAAATCCGCTCGGAACCCACGATCCGGCACCGGATTTTGTTTGATCCGGGGCATGGGTTGGAGGAGCGGCTGATCGTGGAGCAATTTGCTTGATCTGAGGCCCGTCCACGCGTGGACTGAATTTGCACTGTGATAAATCAATAGGTCACGGGTGGGCTGTTTGGGAAGTGTTAACACTTGCCCGTTGCGGAACCGATTTCTGTCACAGAAATCGGCACGATTTTTTACGTAAAAAATCGCCCTAGCGCTGCGTCCAGGTCTCAATCTTGCGGTAGAGCGTCGAGGGCGACAGTTCCAGCACTCTTGCGGCTTTTGGCACCGAGCCGTTGTGTTGCGCAAGCGTGGCTTCGATCACCAGACGCTCGATCTCGGCCAAGGGGCGGCCCAGCAGCGACCCGAGGCCAAGCGGTTCTGGTTGGCTCGGCGGCTCGCTTGGATGGGCTGGGCACTGCGCGATCAGCAGGTCTTGCGCCTGCTGCGGCAGACTGGCGGGCAGCATCGCAGAGGTCAGCACCCCGCCATCGTGCAGCACGGCGACGTTGCGGATCACATTCAGCACTTGTCGCACATTGCCGGGCCACGGCAGGCGGCGGAACAGCGTGCGCACCTCGGGCGACAAACCGTCAAACTGCTTGCCTTCCTCTTGCGCAAAGCGGGCGAGCGCGGTTTCGGCGATCTCGATCACATCATCGCCGCGCTCGCGCAGCGGCGGCATATGGATCGGCACCACGAACAGGCGGTAAAACAGATCCTCGCGGAATTGGCCGCACCGCACCGCATCCATCGGATCACGGTTGGTGGCGCAGACGATGCGGACATTGACCTTCTTTGGCCGGGTCGCTCCCACCGGCACCACGGTAGAGGTTTGCAAAAACCGCAGCAGTTTGGTTTGCAGTGCCGGGGCCATTTCGCAGACTTCGTCCAAAAACAGCGTGCCGCCATCCGCTGCCGTGGCCGCCCCCGGTTTGTCGGAAATCGCCCCGGTGAAGCTGCCCTTCATATGGCCGAACACTTCGGATTCCAGCAAATCCTGCGGGATCGCGCCACAGTTCAGCGCGATGAACGGGCCGTTGGCGCGCGGGCTGTTGCTATGTACCGCCAAAGCGCACAGCTCTTTGCCAGTGCCGCTTTCGCCCGTGATGAACACCGTAGCCATTGACCGCGCCACCGAGACGATGGTGGCGTGGATGGCGGCCATCGCTTGCGACGAGCCGATGAAGCCGCTGCCAATCGGCGGCACCGCAAGGATCGTGGCGGGCAGCACCGTCAGCGGCGCTGCGGCTTTGGCGCGCGGCTTGGCAGACGCCGCCTTATGAGCATTGGCCACGACATTCAGCAGTCGGGCCTCGTCAAACGGTTTGACCAGAAACTCATGCGCGCCCGCCCGCATCGCCTCAACCGCCTTGTTGATCGAGCCATGCGCCGTCATCACCACAACATGCAGGCCGGGGTGGATTTGCAGCATTTCGCGCATCAAATCAAGACCATCGCGGTCGGGCAGCACCAGATCCAGCAAGATCACCTGTGGCGTGGCCTCAAGCAACAACTCCAGCCCCTCGGCAGCCGAGCCTGCTGTCACCACCGCATAGCCGGCTTTGGTCAGTGCCGCGCGATACAGCAGTTGCAACGAGGGTGTGTCCTCGATCAACAGGATAGGGGACAGAGCTGAGGTCACTGCTGCTCCTGAGAGGGGATGGGGTCAGAGAAGTTGAGGGGGCTGGCGATTTTCTGGTCGATGAAATGGATCAACATGTCTAATTGTTCAAGGGCTTGTGGCAGCAGAGTGTGGAACGTGCCGCGATCTGGCACCGGCTGGTGCGCCAGCGTGTTGATCGCCTGCGCCAACTGATGCAGAAAGCTGGCCCCTGCCGTGCCCGCCAGCGCAATCATCACATGGGTCTGACGCCGCACTTCCAGCCAGTCTGGGCCATGTGCTGCGGCGAGCAGCCCGCGTTCGGCGGCGCGCACATCCTTTTGCAGATGATCCAACAGCTCGGCGGCCATTTTCGGCCCAGCCATCTGCAACAGTTCTTGAAACTGGCCGGGTTCGACCTGCGGGGCGGCGTGATCAGGGGCTATGTTACGGCGCAGCACTTGCAGCAGGACTTCGGCGAGGTTCTGGGCATCGAGCACCGGTTTGCACAGCAGGCCATCGGCACCCGCGGCCAAAATTGCCGTTTTGTTGGCGCGCAGCTGATAGGCGGTGATCGCAAGGATCGGCAGCCGGGCCAGCGGGCCGGGTTGGCTGCGGATGTGGCGGATCACTTCAAGCCCGCTCATCTGCGGCATTTCGATATCGACCAGCAGGGCATCAAAACGGCTGCGGTTGAGATGGTCGATGGCTTGCACTCCATCGTTTGCTGACGTTACCTGCGCGCCTTGACTGCTCAGCAGCTGGGTCAGCAGCAGGCGGCCGGTTTCGCTGTCATCGGCGATCAACAAATGGCGGTTTTGCAAGCGCGCGGAGGCGACGATTGCAACGGCAGGCGGCATCACTGCCTGTGGTGCAGCTGAGGGCAGGTGCTGAAGCGGCAACAGCACCATCACTTCAGCGCCACCGCCTGCGTGGTTGGCGGCGCTGATCTGGCCGCCGGCTTGGCCGACGATTTGCCAGATGATATGCAGCCCCATGCCTGTGCCCGGTATGCTGGCGCTGTCATCGCGATTGTTGCAGGTGTAAAGCCGTGCCAAAGTGGCGGGGGCAAAGCCTTTGCCTTGATCTTGCACGGTTATGTTCAACTGCCGCGCGGCGGTGATGTGCAATTTGCACGTGATGCAGCCGGTATTGGCATATTTCAGCGCGTTGTTCAGCAGGTTCGACAGAATCCGTTCCAGCAACGCCGGGTCCAGCGCCAGCTCTGCGGGCAGATCCTTGGTCTCAAGCTGAAACTCAAGCCCGTGTTCTTGCGCCCGCGCTGTCCAGCGCAGTTGCAAGTTGTGCAGCAACTGGTCGGTGCGCAGGCCAACTGGGGCGGTGGTCTGATGCAGCGGCGCGTCCTGCAGCAGGGCAAGGGCTTGCTCTAACAGCAGGGCCAAGGCTTCGCTGGCGGCATGGGTGCGGGCGATATGGCCGCGGGGTTCTGGCGGCAGCAGCGCAGGCTCAATCAGCCGCAGCCCGCCGATCACCTCGGACAAAGCCGCGCGCAGATCATGGCCCAACAGGGCGACGGTCTGGGCATCAGGAGGGGCAGGGCTGTTGCGCATGGCCTCAAAGTAAGCGCTGCGGCGGCTTTGTCTAGTGCGGCTTGAGGCGTAGGGCTTTGGTCAGGCCTTGGCATAGCCGATGGTTTGCAGGGCGGCGCGAATTTCATCAAGAACCGCCGGGTCGTCGATGGTGGCGGGCATTTTCCAAGTCGTGCCATCTGCGATCTTGACCATAGTGCCGCGCAGGATCTTGCCAGAGCGGGTTTTCGGCAAGCGGTCCACCACCACCGCACGTTTGAAATCGGCGACTGGGCCGATTTTGTCGCGCATCAGTTGCACACATTCCTTGACGATTTGATCATGCGGACGGCTGCAGCCAGTGTTGAGACACAGGAATCCGACCGGACTTTGGCCCTTCAGCGCATCCGCCACGCCGACCACCGCACATTCGGCAACGTCTTTGTGGTTGGCGAGAACTTCCTCCATCGCCCCGGTAGACAGGCGGTGCCCTGCGACATTGATCACGTCATCGGTGCGGGCCATGATATACAGATAGCCGTCGTCATCGACATAGCCCGCGTCGCCCGTCTCGTAATAGCCGGGGAAATGCGTCAGGTAGCTTTTGATGAAGCGATCCTCGGCGTTCCACAGCGTCGGCAGGGTGCCGGGGGGCAGCGGCAGCTTCACCGTGATCGCGCCCAAAGTGCCGGAGGCCACCGGATGGCCGCCTTCATCGAGGATTTGCACGTCATAGCCGGGCATCGCCACGGTGGGAGAACCGATTTTCACAGGCATTGCCTCAATCCCCATGGGATTGGCGGCGATGGCATAGCCGGTTTCGGTTTGCCACCAGTGATCAATCACCGGGATGTTCAGATGGCTTTGCGCCCAGTGGATGGTGTCAGGATCGGCGCGTTCTCCGGCAAGATACAGCGTCTTCAGCGCACTGAGATCATAGCCTGAGGGCAATGCGCCGTTCGGGTCCTCGCGCTTGATGGCGCGCAGGGCGGTGGGGGCGGTGAAGAAGGTTTTCACCTTGTGCTCGGCGATCACCCGCCAGAACGTGCCCGCATCCGGGGTGCCGACGGGTTTGCCCTCAAACACTATGGTGGTGCATCCGGCGATCAGCGGCGCGTAACAGATATAGCTGTGACCGACGACCCAGCCGACATCCGAGGCCGCCCAGAACACATCGCCCACGCCGCAATCGTAGATCGCCCGCATCGTCCAGTTCAGTGCCACCAGATGGCCCGCGGTGGGGCGCACCACACCTTTAGGCGCGCCGGTGGTGCCCGAGGTATACAGGATATAGGCCGGATGATTGCCCGCGACGGGCACACATTCGGCAGGCTCGGTGCCAAACTGAAAGCTGTGCCACGCCACGTCACGACCTGGGATCAGCGCCGCAACCTCTTGTTCGCGTTGCAGGATCACACAGAAGTCTGGTTTATGGTGGGCCATGTCGATGGCCGCATCCAGCAGCGGTTTGTAGTGGATCACCCGCGACGGCTCGATGCCACAGCTGGCGGCGATGATGGCTTTCGGGGTGCAATCGTCGATCCTGACCGCCAGTTCTGCCGCCGCAAAGCCGCCGAACACCACGGAATGGATCGCCCCCAGACGGGCGCAGGCCAGCATCGCCTCTAGGGCTTCGGGGACCATCGGCATGTAGATGATGACGCGGTCGCCTTTGTTCACGCCCTTGGCGCGCAGGGCCCCGGCAAGCGAGGCGACGCGGGTTTGCAACTCGGCATAGGTGATCGCGTGCTTGGTGCGGGTCACCGGGCTGTCGTGGATGATCGCCAGTTGATCGCCGCGCCCGGCCAGAACGTGACGGTCAACCGCGTTCCAGCAGGTGTTGACCGTGGCATCGGTGAACCATTCATACAGCGGCGCGCGCGAGGCATCCAAGGCTTTGGACGGCGGTTTCACCCAATCAATCTTCGACGCGGCTTCCATCCAGAACGCTTCCGGGTTGGCTTGCCAGCCTGCATAGATTTCACGGTATACCATTGTATGCCTCCTCCAAAGCTGCGGGAGTGTTATGCGGGGTGCCGTGAGTCGCGCAAGGATCGCGACGTGTATGCGACACTAAGTTTGCATATATTGCGCACAGCTGAGCGCAAAGTGTTGCAAACTGTCGAAAATCTTACGGTGTTTGCGCACATACTGCGGAGTTTGCAAACCCGACGTGCCGGGTTTGCGAAGATTTCGGCGGCGATGTTTAACCGTAATGCGCGACTGGCGTGCCCGCGATAGCAGTCATGTTCAAAAGCCCACGCGCGGTGATGGACGGCGTGGCGATGTGGGCGCGGTTGCCCATGCCCATCAAGATAGGGCCAACTTCAAGGCCATCGGCTTTCAGTTTCAACATGTTGCGGGCGGTGCTGGCGGCGTCGGAATAGGCGAACACCAGCACATTTGCCGCACCCTGCATCCGCGAGCCGGGGAAAATGCGGGCGCGCAACTCAGGATCAAGGGCTGCATCGGCGTTCATCTCGCCTTCGTAGATGAAATCTACCTCTCGGGCGTCGAGTATTTCGAGCGCTTCGCGCATCCGCCGACCCGAGTCGCTATCCAGATTGCCAAAGCTGGAATGGCTGCACAAAGCAACTTTGGCCGTAACGCCGAACCGCTTGGCGTGGCGCACCGCCCCAATCACCGTTTCGGCGATTTGCAAAGCGGAGGGGACAGCATTGATCTGGGTATCGGCGATAAAGAGCGGTCCGTCTTCCAGAATCATCAGCGACAAAGCCGCGCGGGGATGCAGGCCGTCTCGGGCCAAAATCTGGCGGACATAGCCCAGATGCCACAGATACTGCCCGAAAGTGCCGCAGATCATGCTGTCGGCATCGCCACGATGCACGGCGATGCCCGCGATGGCGGTGGTGTTGGTGCGCATCACGGCGCGCGCAATATCTGGGGTGACGCCTTGGCGCGCCATCAACTCGTGGTAGGAGCCCCAGTAGTCGCGGTAGCGGTGATCGCTTTCGGGGTTGATGATTTCAAAGTCTTTGTCGGGGCGGATCGGCAGGCCCGCGCGTTCGCAGCGCGTCGCGATGACTTCGGGTCGGCCGATCAGGATCGGCTTGTCGGTCATCTCCTCCAGCATGGCATTGGCGGCGCGCAGCACGCGTTCATCTTCACCCTCGGCAAAGATGATGCGGCGGCTGACGGTGGCGGCGGCTTCAAACACCGGGCGCATGATCAGCGCCGATTTGAACACCGAACCATTCAGCTTTTCGCGGTAAGCGTCCAGATCGTGGATCGGGCGGGTGGCGACGCCGGTTTCCATCGCGGCTTTGGCAACCGCGCTGGCAACCACCCCGATCAGACGGGGGTCGAACGGCTTCGGGATCAGATAATCTGCGCCAAAGGTCAGCTTTTCGCTGGTATAGGCGGCGGCGGCCTCGGCGCTGGTGGTGGCGCGGGCAAGGGCCGCAATGCCTTCGATGCAGGCGAGTTGCATCTCGTCATTGATCACCGTGGCGCCGACGTCCAAAGCGCCGCGGAAGATGAAGGGGAAACACAGCACGTTGTTGACTTGATTGGGGAAATCAGAGCGACCGGTGGCCATGATCGCATCGGGGGCGACGGCGCGGACGGCTTCCGGCATGATCTCGGGGTTCGGGTTGGCCAGCGCAAAGATGATCGGGCGCGGGGCCATTTTCGCGACCATTTCGGCAGTCAAAACACCGGGACCGGACAGGCCGAGGAACAGATCGGCGTCCTTGATCACTTCGGAGAGCGAGGCTGCGGTGCTGCCTTGGGCATAGGCCGCCTTCTGCTCGGTCATCTGCTCGTTGCGGTCTTTGTAGACGAGGCCGGCAAGGTCACAGAGCCAGACGTTTTCACGTTTGACGCCCAGTTTCAGCAGCATATTCAGGCAGGCGATTCCCGCAGCGCCACCACCGGTAGAGACCACCTTGATATCGGCGAAATTCTTGCCCGCAACGTACAGGGCATTGGTGGCGGCGGCCCCCACCACGATGGCGGTGCCGTGTTGATCGTCATGGAACACCGGGATTTTCATCCGCGCGCGGCAAAGTTGTTCAACGATGAAACAATCCGGGGCTTTGATGTCTTCAAGGTTGATTGCGCCGAAGGTTGGCTCTAGCGCGCAAACGATATCGGCGAGTTTATAGGGATCGGGTTCGTTCAACTCGATATCGAAACAGTCGATATTGGCGAATTTCTTGAACAGAACCGCCTTTCCTTCCATTACCGGCTTTGAGGCCAAAGCACCAATGTTTCCAAGGCCTAACACAGCGGTGCCGTTGGTGACAACCGCCACCAGATTGCCGCGCGCGGTGTAGCGGCTGGCAGTGGCGGGATCAGCTTTGATCTCAAGGCAAGCCTCAGCCACGCCGGGGGAATACGCCAGCGAGAGGTCGCGGCCGTTGGCCAGCGGCTTGGTCGCGCGGATCTCCAGCTTTCCCGGCTTCGGGAATTCGTGGTAATCCAGCGCCGCTTGCCGTGCGTTATCTTGCCGTGCTTCTTCCATCCGAACCTCCCGCAGATTTATAGTTTACCCTTAAACCAGTTTGTATCGCGCGCCAACTGTGGCTTTTCCACACGGTGTTTTAGCGGCTTTTTGTCAATGGTGCGTGTGCTTTTGGTTTGAGTATGCGCTGGCAGACTTAAACCAAACCAAGCCCATCGCAAAGTCAAAGCGGTTTGGTGATAGCTCGTATCACAAGAAACCGCTTGAAATCGAAGCTTTAAGTTTGAAATATAGCGCCAAATACATGGCCAAATACGGGCCGAACAACTATGGGCCCAAAGGGAAAAGTTAATGTCTGATATTCGCGCCGAAATCGTGCTGCCGACCCTCGACTTGCGTAAGGATTTGCCGTTCTTTACCAAGACCTTGGGGATGCGGATGGATATGATTTACCCGGCGGATAACCCGGCGGTGGCGGTGATCTCGGGCCACGGGTTGCGGCTGCGGCTGGACGCCGAAAGCAAGGCCGCCCCCGGTTTGCTGCGGATTTTGACCGATGATCCGATTGCCGACGGCGCGAAGACTTTGACCTCTCCGGGCGGCACGCGGGTGGAAATTGATGAGTTGAACCCGCCGCTGGTGCTGCCGAAAACCGAACATGCCTTTGTGGTCCGCCGCTTGGCCGATCAAGCGCCTTGGGTGATCGGGCGTGCCGGCATGGAATACCGCGATCTGATCCCGACTCGGTTGGGCGGTGCGATGATCGCCAGCCACATCCGGGTGCCGGATGGCCCGGTGCCGGATATGGTGCATTACCATAAGGTTGGGTTTCAGCTCATCTTCTGCGTCGCGGGCTGGGTTGATGTTCTCTATGAAGATCAAGGCGATACTATGCGGATTGAAGCGGGCGATTGCTTCATTCAGCCGCCCACCATTCGCCATAAAGTGCTACACTCGGAAGGCGTACAGGTGGTGGAAATCGGCGTTCCTGCCGAGCACGTCACCGAGATTGACCACGTTATGATCCTGCCGAATGGCACCGTTAACCGTGATCGCGAATGGGACGGCCAGCGTTTCGTGCACAATATTGGCAGCACAGGGGCGTTTGCGCCGTTCCGAATTCCGGGGTTTGAGGCGCGCGATACCACCATTAACGCCAACACCAAGGGGGTGGCGTCGGTGATGGTGGCGCGGCCAAATGGGGTGGCTCCGTGGACCAAACATCAAGGCGATATTCTGTTCAGCTTCGTGATGACGGGCGATATGGTGCTGGAGGGCGAGGGCAAAGCCCCCTTCCGCCTCGCCCCCGGCGATGCCTTTGTGATCCCGCCCGGCATGGCGACACGCTATGCGGAATGTTCGGGCGATTTGCAGGTGTTAGAGGTCTCGCTCCCCGGAAATCCGCCGACGCAGATTTTGTAGCGCACTTGCACTTTGGCCTGAAGCGGCTCACAGTTCTGGATCATATGGTCAGGAAGTGGAGCCGCTGATGTCGTTGTTAACCGCTGCAACCGAGGTGCGGCTGCGCGCCTATGCGCCCTATTCGCGGTTCAAGGTGGGGGCGGCGATCCTGTCGGTTGAAGGCAATCTGCACGTCGGCTGTAACGTCGAAAACGTGGCCTACCCGGAAGGCACCTGCGCCGAAGCCGGAGCGATTGCGGCGATGATTGCGAGCGGTGACACAAGGATTGCCGAGATTGCGGTGATCGCTGATAGCCCCGAGCCTGTGCCCTGCTGCGGTGGCTGCCGTCAGAAAATCGCCGAGTTTGCGGGTCAAGACGTGCGGGTAACGCTTTATACCACCAATGGAAAATCGAAATCCCTGACGGTGGCGGAATTGCTGCCGGGGGTGTTTACCGCTGCCCATATGGACAATACCTAATGGATGCCCGCGCCATTATCGTCAGCTTGCGCGATGGCGTGGTGCCCTCGACCGAGCAGTTGCAATGGTTCGCGCAGGGGCTGGCCTCTGGCGCTGTGAGCGATGCGCAGGCGGGGGCGTTTGCGATGGCAGTGCTGCTGAAAGGCTTAGGTGAGCAGGGGCGTGTGGCGCTGACGCGGGCGATGCGAGACTCGGGGCATGTGCTGGAATGGGACATGCCGGGGCCGGTGCTGGACAAACATTCCACTGGGGGGATCGGCGATTGCGTGTCGCTGATGCTGGCGCCTGCGCTGGCGGCTTGCGGCGCCTATGTGCCGATGATTTCGGGGCGGGGCTTGGGCCATACCGGCGGGACTTTGGACAAGTTGGAATCTATTCCGGGGTTCAAAACCGGGCTTTCCGAAGACCAGTTGCGGCGGCAGTTGAAGGATATTCGCTGTGCGATTGTCTCGGCCTCCGCCGAAATTGCGCCTGCGGATCGACGGCTTTATGCGGTGCGCGACGTAACGGGAACGGTGGAATCGGTGGATCTGATCACCGCTTCCATCTTGTCGAAAAAACTGGCGGCTGGGCTGGAAGCGCTTGTTCTGGATGTGAAATGCGGGTCCGGCGCGTTTATGAAAACGCTAGCCGAGGCGGAAGCTTTGGCGCGGGCCTTGGTGCATACAGCACAAGGGGCGGGCTGTATGACCAGCGCTTTGATCACCGATATGAGCCAGCCTTTGGCGACCGCTGCGGGTAATGCGCTGGAGGTGATTGAGGTGATGGAGACGCTGACCGGCACTTCTGTGAACGCGGCGCTGTGGGATATCACCATGGCTTTGGGCGGCGAGGCTTTGGCCTTGGGCGGGCTTGCGGCCGACCCTGCGGATGGGGCTGGGCGGATTGAGCAGGCGCTGGAATCCGGGGCTGCGGCGGAATGGTTTGGCCGCATGGTGGCGGCGCAGGGTGGGCCGCTGGATTTTGTCGAGCGCTGGCCGGATCGTCTGCCTGCGGCGACGGTGATCCGTGAAGTGCCAAGCCTGCGGCAAGGCTTTGTCACAGCGATTGATGGGCAGGGTTTGGGTCTGGCGGTGGTTGGCCTTGGCGGTGGGCGACAGCGCGAGGGCGACAAGTTGAACCTGTCGGTCGGGCTTTCTGATCTGGCTGGACTTGGCGAGGATATCGGTGCGGGCGATCCGCTGTGCATGGTGCATGCGGCGACGGAAGCGGCGGCGGAAGAAGCAATTCTGCGGGTGCAGGCGGCCTATGCGATGGGGGTGGTGGCGCCGCCAGACCCGGATTTGATCATCAAAAGGATCGCTTAGGTGGCACGCGCGTTTCTGATCGTGATGGATTCGGTAGGCTGTGGCGGCGCGCCGGATGCGGCGGATTTCGGCGATGCCGGGGCGAATACTTTGGGGCATATCGCCGAAGCCTGTGCTTTGGGGCGGGCTGAAGTGGCGCGCGCGGGGCCATTGCGGATGCCGCATCTGGATCGTTTGGGCTTGGGGGCTGCCATTCGGCTGGCCTCCGGGTTGGAGGCTCCGGGGTTTGACGCAGTGCCCGTGGGTCGTTGGGGGGCGGCGACAGAGGTGTCGCGCGGCAAGGATACGCCCTCGGGGCATTGGGAACTGGCCGGGGTGCCGGTGCCGTGGGATTGGACGTATTTCCCCGATACCGTCCCGGCGTTTTCGGATGATTTGGTGGCGTTGGTGTGTAAGTTGGCCGGAACGCAGGGGATTTTAGGCAACTGCCACGCCTCGGGCGTGCCGATCATCGAGCAGCATTGCGCCGAGCATCTGCGCACCGGCTGGCCGATTTGCTACACTTCGGCGGATTCAGTGTTCCAGATTGCAGCACATGAGGAAGCGTTTGGGTTAGAGCGGCTGTTGAAACTGTGTCAGGATCTGGCGCCGCATCTGCATGCGATGAAGGTCGGAAGGGTGATCGCACGGCCTTTTACCGGGGTGCCAGGGGCGTTCAAGCGCACCTCCAACCGGCATGATTATGCGATGGACCCGCCGGGGCCGACATTGCTGGAATGGGTGCAAAGCGCGGGGCGCGAGACGCATGCGATTGGCAAGATCGGCGATATTTTCTCGATGAAGGGCATTGGCAAGCTGTGGAAGGGCAAGAGTGATCTTGACCTTTTCGGATATTTGTATGGCTTGCTTGACAATGCCGAGGACGGTTCCTTGACCTTTGCCAACTTTGTCGAATTTGACACGCTCTATGGCCATCCCCGCGATGTGGCGGGATATGCGCGCGCGTTAGAGTGGTTTGATGCCCGTGTCGGGGCGTTTCTGGCGCGGTTACGTCCCGGCGATCTGGCGATTTTCACCGCTGATCATGGCAATGATCCGACTTGGGCGGGGACTGAACATACGCGGGAGCGGGTGCCGGTTGTTTGCGCGGGGATTGGGTCTGGTGGTTTGGGGCTGCGGGCGTTTGCGGATGTGGGGGCGAGTGTCGCCGCGCATTTGGGGGTGGCTGCGCAAGGGCCGGGAAGGTCGTTTCTATGACCTCCCCCGAGGGGCTAGCCCCCCAGCCCGGCCACGGGCCGGGCGTTCTTCGCGGAAATCCTCCACTGGAGGATTTCTTTTCGCTAATCACCGCATGATATTTGAGCAGATAGGATGAACAATTTGAGTAAAATGCCGAAGATTGAGCTGCATTTGCATCTGGAAGGTGCAGCGCCGCCTGCGTTCATCAGGGGGCTTGCCAAAGAGAAGAACATCGACATTGGTGGGATTTTCAACGAGGACGGCAGCTATCGCTTCACCAACTTCTGGAACTTTCTGAAGGTCTATGAGGCGGCTTGCGAGCCGCTGAAAGGGCCGCAGGATTTCTATCGCCTTACCCTTGCGGTGCTTGAAGAAAGTGCTGCAAGTGGCGTTCTTTACAGTGAAACTTTCCTAAGCCCTGATTTTTGCGGCGGCCGCGATTTGGGTGCTTGGCGTGAATATCTGCACGCGATCACCGAAGCTGCGACCAAAGCCGAGAAGGATTTCGGCATCACTTTGCGCGGCATCGTCACGCCGATCCGGCATTTCGGGCCGGAGAAGGCGCGGGAAACTGCGCGCTGTGCGGCAGAGACGGCGGGCGGGTTCATCACCGGCTTTGGCATTGGTGGCGATGAGAAATCCGGGGAATTGAAGGATTTCCTATGGTCGTTCGATATGGCGCGTGAGGCGGGGTTGCGGATCACCGCCCATGCGGGCGAGTGGAAGGGCCCAGATGAGGTGCGCGCGGCGATGAATGATCTGGGGGCAGAGCGGATTGGTCATGGCGTGCGCGCGATTGAGGATATGGCGTTGGTAGACGAGATTGCCGAGCGTGGCGTGGTGTTGGAGGTCTGTCCCGGCTCGAATGTCGCGCTTGGAATCTACTCCAGTTTCCGCAAGCATCCGATTGGTGAGATGTATGATCGCGGCGTCAAGGTCACCATCAACACCGACGATCCGCCATTTTTCCACACCACGATGGCGCGGGAATATGAGATGCTGCACCAAGCGTTTGACTGGGACGAGGCGGTTTTTGCCACGATTGCCCGCACCGCGCTTGACGCGGCGTTTTGTGACGCCGATACCAAAACCCGCATTCTGAAAACTCTGGAGCAGGCCAATGGCTGAACATCTGACCGTCGTTTCCCACCCATTGGTGCAGCATAAGCTGACGCTTATGCGCGAAAAAGACACTTCGACCGCGTCTTTCCGCAAGCTTCTGCGTGAGATCAGCCTGCTTTTGGCCTATGAGGTGACGCGCGAGTTGCCGATGACCACCAAGCACATCGAGACGCCGATTGAGCCGATGGACGCGCCGACGATTGACGGCAAGAAACTGGCGCTGATCTCGATCCTGCGGGCCGGTAATGGCTTGCTGGATGGCATCTTGGAACTGATCCCGGCGGCGCGGGTGGGCTTTATCGGATTGTACCGCGACCCGGAAACACTGCAGCCGGTGCAATACTACTGCAAGCTGCCCGATCATCTGGAAGAACGGGTATCGATCGTGGTCGATCCGATGCTGGCGACGGGGAATTCGAGCGTGGCCGCGATTACGCTTTTGAAACAATCGGGTGCGAAGAATATCCGGTTTTTGTGCTTGCTGGCGGCCCCCGAAGGCATTGCGCGGATGAAAGAGGCGCATCCCGATGTTCAGATCGTCACAGCAGCAGTAGACAGGCAACTGAATGACCACGGATATATTGTTCCGGGGCTAGGGGATGCGGGTGATCGCATGTTTGGCACTAAATAAAGCTTAGCCCCCTTTACTCGGAAACAATCCTGACGCATGATTTCCCAAAGCTACTTGGGGGTAGTCATGCTATTGAAAATTGTATCGGTCGCAGTGTTTGCGGCTGTGATGGGTCCGATTGTGGCCTCTGCGCAGACAGTGGCGCAGATTGGCCAACCTGCCGAGCGGCCACCTGCAAGCTTTAAGGGCGCGCAATACGTTGACAGCCGGGGCTGCGTTTTCATGAACGCAAGCTATGCGGGTGCTGCGCAATGGGTGGCGCGGGTGGACCGCAGGCACAAGGTTCTGTGTGGCTATCCGCCAACATTTGGCGCCCGGCCTGCGATTGAAGTCGCCGAAGATGTGGCCCCAGTGGCACCGGTCAAGGTGGCCCCGGTGGTGGTGGCTGTGGCCCCTGTGATGGTCAAGCCCGCGAAGGCCAATGCGCCGATGGCGACGGTGGCCAGTGCGATGATGCCCGAAGCTGTGGTCGTCGCCCCCGTGCCGCAGGTGCGGGTGGAACATTCGACCGCAGGTCTGGTGGCGAGTTTGCCGACCCCGGCGCAGGCTTATGAGCGAGCGGCGAGCGTTGGCCCGGCTGCGGGCAAGATCGGCTGTTATACCTCGGCTCCGGTGGCGGAAGTGGTACGGTTGCGGAGTGGCGGCACGGCGGTGGTCTGTACGCGCGGTGATGGCACGCTGACCGGCTGGCGGCCGCCGATCTATCCGCGCAGTGCAGGTGTCGGTGCGGCGCTGAGCGAGCCTGTGCAGGTGGCGCGGGCTGATAATTCTGGCGTTGGACGGGTGGCTGCGGCCCCGGTTTATGCCTCGGCTGCGGTGCCGGATGTGGTGGTGCCGAAAGGCTACAAAGTGGCCTGGACCGATGGCCGCTTGAACCCGCTGCGTGGCGTTGGCACGGCAGAGGGGCAGGCGGCGCAGGATCAGTTGTGGACGCAGAAGGTTCCCGCACAACTGATCAGTGATGTGCAAAAAGCCAAGACCCGCAAGCACAAGCCAGTGGCTTCGGTGACGGTGTCCTCAAAAGGGCAGACCGAGGCCGCGCCTAAGCCCGTGCGTGGCGGGGCTTGGGTGCAGGTTGGCACCTTTGGCGTGGCCGCAAATGCGGCGGGGGCTGCGGCGCAGTTGCAGGCTTTGGGCCTGCCAGTGGCGAAGTCGAAGTTACAGCGCGGCGGCAAGGATTTGCAGATCGTGATGGCGGGGCCGTTTGGCTCGGGGGCTGATGCGCAGGCCGCGTTGCGGATCGCGCGCGGGGCCGGGTTTGGCGACGCTTATATCCGCTAAGGGTCTAGACTGTGGTTTGAGAAGGCCCTTCGGTTTGCGCCGGGGGGCTTTTGTTTTTGGCCGCAAAATCTTTCCCCGCTGGGAATGACTTGTGGAAACATCGCAGATATGGTGCGAAAAACACTACATATTGTGCCACGAATGATTGATGCTGCGAGAAGTCCTTGGTTGGCGCAATCTGCGTTGGCTTATAAAGTGCAGATGTTTTGCAGAGCTTTCCAGTGCTTGTCACTGAGAACCTGGGGTTGGCTTCCGTTCGGGAACGGGTCGGCCTCGATCAGCGGCAGGGTGGTTTCGCCGGATTTATCCAAGGCATAGGCATAGGGTTGTGCTGTGATTTTCGCCGCAGTGAACGCGACGAGCAGGGTCTCATCCGACAGCGTGATCGCAGGCGGGGTCAGCAGGCTTTGGCCGTAGCCGGTCAGCGCATCTGTCGAAATCGCCCCGCTGGCGAGCAGGCGTATGGTGGCCATCAGGCCAGCCTTTTCAAGCAGCGGCTGCATTGGATCATTCAGCATCGCCTGGCTTGTGGTGGCAAGAATATAGCCTGCGAGGACGTCGGGCGTGCTGGTCTGCACCAGCTTTTCGGGCAGGATCAGCAGATCACCGGGCAGCGCGAGCGGGGCTTGCAGCGCATCGCGCACCACCAGCACATGCGGCGGATGGGTGGGATTCAGCCGCAGGCCCAAGGCAACCGAGGCTGCGGTGCCCGCTTTGCCAGTGCAGGGCGATCCGGTCAATCTGGTGAGGTCTTGCAGCGCCAATTTGCCCAGATCGCTGCGGGTGGCGGCGGGCAGCATGGCGGCGGTATAGTCGATCAGCTTGCCCGGCAGCCAGAACACCGCCAGCGAGCCTACCACCGCGCCAAAGCCACCCAGCAGCACCCCGCGCAGGCGGCCCGGCTTGGGGCGGCGGCGCTCCAATGCAGTGCGGACGGTGTCCAGTGCCGCCATCATCTCGCGGTCGTCCACCTCAAGGGTTTCGGGGTCATCCTGACCGGGGCTGTACAAAGCGGGCAGTTTGCCGGGGTTCAGCCGGGTCAGCGCAGGCAGCGACCACTGCGCCAGAGCCATCTCGGTCTTGGGATCTGACAGCACGATGGTGGCTTCGCGCAGGCCAACGACAACCTCGCGCAGTTGCGCTGACGGGGTTTCGCGCCACAGCCCAGGGCTTTCCAGCCGCAGGTATTTGCGAAGTGCTGTCATTGCGCGGAAGTGTCTTTCCCTATTCTCATGGGGTTACGATAGCCAGTTGCTGCGCAGGCCACAATCACGCGTCCATCAGTTTCGCCACCGCACGCAGTTCAAACTTCTGGATTTTTCCGGTCGAGGTCTTGGGAAGTTCGGCGAATACCACGAATTTGGGGGTTTTGAAGCCAGCGAGCCGGGTGCGGCAATGCGCGATCAATTCAGCCTCGGTGGCGGTGGCGCCCGGTTTCAATTCGACAAAGGCGCAAGGCACTTCGCCCCATTTCGCATCAGGCTTGGCGACGACGGCGCAAAGCAGCACCGCGGGATGGTGCATCAGTGCGCCTTCGACCTCGACCGAGGAGACGTTCTCGCCGCCCGAGATGATGATGTCTTTGGCGCGGTCGGTGATTTTCAGATAGCCGTCAGCGGTTTGAAACGCGATGTCGCCCGTGCGGAACCAACCGCCCTTGAACGCCTCGGCGGTGGCTTCGGGGTTTTTGTAGTAGCCCTTCATCACCATATTGCCGCGCATGGCGATCTCGCCCAAGTGCGCTGCATCGCGCGGGACGGGGTTGCCATTGGTGTCGTGGACTTCGGCCCCCTCCAGCATCGCCATGGCGACCCCGGTGCGGGCTTTCAGGCCTGCGCGATCTTCGGGGGCAGCGTCCCATTCGGTTTGCCACAGACATTCGGTGGCGGGGCCGTAGGTTTCGGTGAGGCCATACACCTGGGTGACGTTGAAGCCGAGTGGCTCAAAGGCGGCGAGGGTGGCGGCGGGGGGCGGTGCGCCTGCGGTGAAAACTTCTACGATGTGAGCGAAGGTGCGGCGGTCTTCCGGTTTGCAGTTGATCATGGTGTTCAAGACGATCGGCGCGCCGCCGAAATGGGTCACACCTTCATCGGCGATGGCGTCATAGATGGCTTTCGCGGTGACATCGCGGCAGCAGACTACGGTGCCGCCGAGCATCGGGATCATCCAGGCATGGCACCAGCCGTTGCAGTGAAACAGCGGCACGATGGTCAGATAGGTCGGGAACAGCTGCATCCGCCAGGCGATGGTGTTGGCGGTGGTCGCCAGATACGCGCCGCGATGGTGGGTGACGACGCCCTTGGGCCGCCCGGTGGTGCCGGAGGTATAGTTGATAGCGATGCTTTCCCATTCGTCTTCGGGCATCAGCCATGCGTAAGCGGGGTCGCCTTGGGCGATGAAGGAATCGTAGGTTTCATACCGGCCCGAGGCGGTGAAGCCATGGTCCACCACCTCGATGATCTGTGGCGCGGGCGTGGTCATCTGCGCGATAGCGGCTTCGGCGAGCGGCAGGAAAGCGGTGTCACATAGCAGCAGTTTCGCCCCGGCATGACCGAAGATATAGGCGACGGTTTCAGCCTCTAGCCGCGTGTTGATGGTGTTCAGAACGGCTCCGCAGGCGGGGACGCCAAAATGCGCCTCGGCCTGTGCTGGGATATTCGGCAGCAGGGTCGCCACCACATCGCCGGGCTGGATGCCGTTTTGCGCAAGGGCATCGGCCAGTTGGCTGACGCGGGCGGCGTATGCGGCATAGGTCAGGCGGGTGGATTTCCAGATGATTGCGGTGCGGTGGGCGAAGACATCGCTGGCGCGGCGCAGATGTGACAAAGGTGTCAGCGGCGCATAGTTCGCCGGTGTTTTGCCAAGCCCGGCTTCATCTGCCAACCAGCCCATGTTGTCGTCTCCCCGAAACCCTGTGCGATATGTCGCATTCTGACGTGCAGAGTGGAAGCGTTCCGGGCAGTTGGGAAGTTGAAATCCGAAGGATCATGCGATGTCCGCGACGAAAGACCATACTTTAGCCGCCGCCGGACTGATCTTTAGCTATGCGATGATCATTGGCTTTACCGACAATTATGTGAAGGTGATCGCAGGCGAGGCCGGGCTGTGGCAGTTTCACTTCACCCGGACGGCGATGGCGATGATCCTGCTGGGCTTGGCGGCGGTGCCGTTGGGGCTGCGCTTGCGCCCGGTGAACCTGCGGGCGGTGCTGGCGCGGTCCACCATTCATGGCGCGGCTATGGTGATCTACTTTGGCGCTTTGGCGTTTCTGCCGGTGGCTTTGGTAGCCGCAGGGCTGTTCACCGCACCCATATTCGTGCTGCTGATTTCGCGCTTTGCTTATGGCCATAGCATCGGCCCGGTGCGGATTATCGCGGTGGCGGTGGGGTTTATCGGCGTGATTCTGGTGCTGGGGCCAACGGCGATGTCCGGCGCATCTGTGGCGGCCTTGCTGCCGGTGATTGCAGGTGCGATGTATGCGATGGGTAATATTGCGACGCGCGAATGGTGCCCCGAGGAAAGCGCCGAGACCCTGCTGGCCGGGTTCTTTCTGGCCTTGGGGGTGATTGGTGCGCTGGGCATGATCGCACTCGCGTTGTGGCCGATTGCGGTGCCTTTGGGGACAGATGGGTTTTTGCAACGCGGGGCGGTTTGGGCCTCGGGTGAGTTCTACTTCTGGACCTTTGTGCAGGCGGCGGGATCGCTGCTGGGCGTCGGCATGATGATCCGCGCCTATCAGATCACCGAGGCCAGCCGAGCATCGGTGCTGGAATACAGCATCCTGCCCGCCTCGGCGTTCTGGTCTTATCTGATCTGGGGCGAGACGCTGACAGCTTTGGCGGTGTGTGGCATGGGGCTGATCGTGGTAGCAGGGTCGATGATCGCGCTACGGGCGAAGGCGCAAGAGGGCTAGCGCCGCTCTTTGCTCGCTTCGCCACGCGCATCGCTAGTTGGCGCGAGTGGCCGCGCGCATCGCCTGAGCGAGGCGGCCCGCAAGGGCCAAAGAGCGGCTATGCGCCCACCGCTTCGCGCCAATGGCGGCGGCAGAGCGAAACATAGGTTTCATTGCCGCCGATCTGCACCTGTTCGCCGTCTTTCAGCGCCCGGCCATCCGGGCCACGCCGGATCACCATGGTGGCCTTCTTGCCGCAATGGCAGATGGTGCGCACCTCGCGCATCTCGTCCGCCCAAGCCAGCAGTGCCGCTGATCCGGGGAAAAGATTGCCTTGGAAATCAACGCGCAAGCCATAGCAGATCACGGGCACGCCCAGATCATCCACCGCTTGGGCCAACTGCCAAACCTGTTCTTTGGTCAAAAACTGCGACTCGTCGATAAAAACACAGGCAACCGGACCTGCGGCAAAACGATGCTTCAGCTTTTCGAACATATCATCGCCGGGGGCAAACGTATCCGCCGCTTCGCCAATACCGATGCGGCTGGCGATCCGACCCTCGCCTGCGCGGTTGTCGAATTGGGCAGTGATCAGATAGGTCTGCATGCCGCCCTCGCGGTAGTTATACGCGGCTTGCAGCAGCAGGGTCGATTTGCCTGCGTTCATCGTGGAATAGTTGAAATACAGCTTGGCCATGCGCCGATCTAGCGCATGGCCAAGGTCAGAGGCAAGACCGTGCGAGGAGATCACGGGGACTTGCCGCAGCGAAACACGGACACCAACTCCAAACCGGCATACTGGCAACTGGCAGATAAGCAACACGGCACATAAGCAACAGACACAGGAAGCAACGGGCACATAAGCGACGGGCACATAAGTAGCGGGCACATAAGCAACAGACACAGGCAGCAACGGGCACATAAGCGACGGGCACATACGGGGTGGGGCCATTGCTGACCCGCCTCAAATGGTTACGCGCGATCAGGCAAGCCCGAACGCAAACTTAAGCGGCAGGCCCGCCGTGCGACCGTGACACTTGCCCCAGATCACCCTGACGGGCCTGTGCACGACGGAACCCCACCCACGCCAACGCTGGGGGCGCTGGCCACTCACTACGCGTTCCGGTTGCCCGGCACACCTTTATGCATGACAAATCCTTAGGGCGGGATTAATGGGAAAAGACAGAATGAATTCCCCGGCTTAGCCGCAAGGGGAGGGTGGAGCGGATTATGAGTACCGAAAGCTATCTGAAAAAACACACCGAAGCGCTGGTGAAAGATGTCGGCATCGAGGCGGCTTGTGCTTTGACCGGAAAGTCAAAGGCGACGCTGGGGCGGTATTACTCGGATTCGGGTGAGCATGACGATCGGTTCATGCCGATTGACGTGGTGGCCCAGTTGGAATCGGCCGCGCGGTTTCCGCATGTGACCGAGGCTTTGGCCGATCTGCGCGGCATCACGCTCAGCTACGATCCAGAAAAGCGCAACGCCGACAGCAAGGGTGTGAATGCCGATGTGGTGGCGCTGGCGCAGCGCTTTGCCATGCTGATGGCCGAGTATAACACGGCGATTGGCGACGGGGTGATTTCGGTGAATGAGGCCAAGCGGATGCTGCGGGAAACCTTGGCGATTCAACAGGTTCTGCTGGATATGAAGCTTAATCTGGAAGATGAGGTCAGCTGAGGTTGCGCAGGCTTTTGGCTTTGTGCGTGCAAGATTTAATAAGATTTAGACATAGAAAAAGCGCCCGGATGATCTCCGGGCGCTTTTCATTTTCGCGATGGTTTTAGCGTGGGGTGCGGGCCACAGCCGAGCGCGGCTTGGCCGCACCATCAACGCGGCGCGGCGCAAAGCTGCCGCCAGCGGGTTTTGGTTTGCCCTGCGGTTTCGCACCGGGCTTGCCGGGGGCCGCACGTTGGATCGGTTGGCTGCCGGGCTTTTGACCGCCACGACCCATACCGGGGCGCTGGCCACGATTCTGGCCGGGTTTCGGTGCGGCAGCAACCGCATCCGCTGCCCAAGGCGCGCCACCCAACACCGGGATCGGCTTTTTCAGCAGCTTTTCAATGGCTTGCAATTCGCCCATTTCCGCAGGCGCGCAGAAGGAAATCGAGGTGCCTTCTTTGCCCGCCCGCGCGGTGCGGCCAATGCGGTGCACATAGTTTTCCGGCACGTTCGGCATGTCAAAGTTATAGACAAACCGCACGCCAGGAATGTCGATGCCGCGCGAGGCCACATCGGTCGCCACCAGCACATCGAGTTCGGCCTTGCGGAACTCGGTCAGCGTGCGGTCGCGCTGGTTCTGGCTTTTGTTGCCGTGAATCGAGCCTGCCTTGAAGCCCCAAGCCACCAACAGCTTCATCAGCTTTTCCGAGCCATGCTTGGTGCGGCCAAACACAAGCGCCTGCTCGCCCGGATGTTTCAGCAGATATTCTTTCAGCATCAAAGCCTTATCGCCATTCGGCAGGTAGTGCACGCCTTGGTCGATCCGCTCTACCGGCTTGCCCGGAGGCGCGACTTGCACCTTGATCGGGTTTTGCAGATAGGTCGCGGCCAGTTCCTCAATATCCTTCGGCATGGTCGCCGAGAACAGCAGGGTCTGGCGTTTCAGCGGGATATGCTTGGCGATTTTGCGCAAGCTATGGATGAAGCCCATGTCGAGCATGTGGTCGGCCTCGTCCAGCACCAGATAGCCGGTGGCGTGGAGCGAGACATCGCCGCGCTCCAGCAGATCAATCAGACGGCCCGGCGTGGCGACCAGAATATCCGCGCCGCGTTTCAGGCGTTCGGCCTGCTTGAACAGGCTGGCGCCGCCAACAACCATGGCGACCTTGACGGCAGTGCCTTTGGTGAAAACCTCAAGGTTATCCGCGATTTGGGCGACGAGTTCACGGGTTGGCGCAAGGATCAACGCCCGCACGGTTTTGGGGGCAGGCGGGTGGCCCAGATCAAGGATGCGGTGCAGCAAGGGCAGACCGAAGGCGGCGGTCTTGCCGGTGCCGGTCTGCGCCAGACCCATCAGGTCTTTGCCCGCCATGATATGCGGAATCGCCTGCACCTGAATCGGCGACGGCATTTTCAGGGTGGTTTTTTCCAATGCTTTCAGGATGGTTTCCGAAAGCCCAAGGTCTGCGAAAGTGGTGGTCATAACAGTCTTTCCGGCGGCCCATAGCCGCCCGTCCACCCCGAAGGGCGGCAGTGGGAAGCGACCCCCCCTCGCATCAGGCGCTTGCCCAATACCGTGGCCGTCGCGGAACCCCTGCGTGCGGTGGGAACCAGTCTCGGGGTCTTACACATGCCCACGCGGCACGGACGCTCCGATTGGGGGGAGATCGCAGATTGGGGGTGGGGTGTCAAGGGGGACGGGAGGTGGCAAAGGTACAAGCTATGTTGCGGGTCTTGGAGTAAAGGAGCGGAGCACATATTTCTTGTATCGTGGTTCTGTGTCATTCAGTCTGTAGATGTGCCGTTTGTTCCGGGAGGGTGAGTGCAAGTATCTGAGATACTCAGGCGATCTGAACAAGGCGTCACACAACCGTTTGTCTGTCGTGGGCGCGACGGCAATGTGTATTTTGCTAAGGGACGAAATTTAACCCGAAAAGGTCTTGTAGCGGAATATGTGTCTGCAGAGCTTGCGGAGCTATTTGGGGTTCCAACGCTTGAGCATACAATTCTCAACGTGCCCCGAGAACTTGTAGTCGTATCCTCAGAGTGGCGGCTGAAGGACCTTGGCCCTGGACCTGTTTTTAAGACATTGGCAGCGGCACACTTGTCCGAGATCGACATAAACACCGCCAAGAACGTTGATCAAGCTGTTCGGAAAAATGTAGCAGTTTTTGATTTTTGGATAGGCAACGGGGACCGAAGCCTGACTGAGTTTGGCGGGAACCCGAACCTGTTTATCGATCTTTCTGACGGCTCCCTTGTGGTCATTGACCACAACTTAGCATTTGACTACGAGATGAGCTTGGTCAGACAGCTTGAATTACACGTATTCAGAGACGATCTAAGGTTGGCCGCCGGGTCGGCCTCTGAGCGTAGTTTGTACGCTGGCAAGATGGCGACTTGTCTGCAGGATTGGCCCCGAATCGTGGCGTCGATTCCCGATGAATGGTACTATCTGGACGATGAGATGACCGAACCCGCCATTCTTGATCTTGCGCGGATGAAGACATGGCTTGAGCGATTGTCGATGAATGAATGGAATTGAATAATACAATGTATGTGATGGAGTATGGAATAGTACGATTTTCCCCGTTCGTTGAGACGGAGGAGTTTGCAAATATTGGTATTGTACTGATTGCACCCGAGGTTGGTTTTTTTGGCTCGAAAATTCAGTCTAGGAAGTACAGCAGAATTACAAATTTTTTCGATCCGTTGCCAAGAGATATTTACTTGTCAGCCACTCGGCAGCTCAATATTGAGTTGAGCCGAATAGCCAAGGTTTCTGCAAATTACTCTATCAAGCAAAGGTATTTTGACTTTGGTGAGAAGCAGATAACGCGCTTGGTGTTTCAGGATTTGCTTCGCCGTAAAGAAGGTGCGATCAGATTCAGTCCTGTGAAACTGGTGCTTGCCGCTGATCCGCAGGAGAAATTGCAGGAACTGTATAGACATTATGTTGATCGCGAGTTTGCAACTCCAGTATACAATGAGCGTTTGCTCGAACTAGAGGTACGGGGTAGATTGCAAGATTTTGATTTGGCGCGTGATTTTTCCAGTCAAAAAGTGGGGGATGGTACTTACCAAGCCAGATTTCCATTCGTGAAAACTTTGGACGGGAGTATTAAGAGGATAATTAAACCATTGTTTTTGGGGCAAGAACGACCTGAGGCCATAATTGATCATGGCAATAAATGGGCTTACACGGTGACGAGATTGCGTAAGGCGGGCGTTCTGCCTAAAGAAATTCTATTCCCAATTCGACCACCAAAGGATGGTCAAAAACGGCTTGTTGCATATAAAGAAGCGATTGAATTACTCAACGGCGCAGGCGTTTCGACCATTTTGGCAGATGAGAAAGCAAAGATTATTGAGTATGCGCTTGGGTGAGGCAATACCTCACCCCTGCAGCGTCCGCACCCCATACCCCTCACCCCGCGCCTTCATTGCCTCGACCACGGCAATACTCGCCGCAGCGGTGGTGAAGTAGGGGATCTTGTCCATCAGTGCCACGCGCCTAATATCGCGGCTGTCGGTGACGGCTTGGGTGCCTTCGGTGGTGTTCATCACCATGGCTATGTCGTTGTTTTTCAAGCGATCGACGATGTTCGGGCGGCCCTCATAGACCTTGTTCACCAGCGTCGTCTTGATGCCCTGCGCGGTTAGCCAGGCGGCAGTGCCACGGGTGGCGACGATTTCAAAGCCAAGCGCCACCAGATCGGCCATCGCGGTGGCGAAGGCGGCGGTTTTGTCCATATCCTTGATCGACACAAAGGCGCGGCCTGCGTCGGGCAGGGCAACGCCTGCGCCCATTTGCGCTTTCAGGAAGGCCAACGCGAAGGTGCGGTCCCAGCCCATCACTTCGCCGGTGGAGCGCATTTCTGGCCCCAGAACCGGATCGACGCCGGGGAAGCGGGCGAAGGGGAGGACGGCTTCTTTCACGCTAAACCAAGGGGTTATCGGATCGGCGAGGGTGAAGGGGTTGGCCAAGGGCAGGGGGGTATCGGGGCCTACGCCTTGGGCGTAAGGCGCGCGCATCGGGAAGTTTGACATCGGCTCGCCTGCCATCAGGCGGGCGGCGATGGCGGCAATCGCGCTGTCGGTGGCTTTGGCGACGAAAGGCACGGTGCGGCTGGCGCGCGGGTTGACTTCAAGGACGTAGATATCGCCATCTTTGATCGCGAATTGCACGTTCATCAGGCCGACCACGTTTAGCGCAAGCGCCATCTGCACGGTTTGGGATTTGAGTTCGGCAATCGTCTCGGGCGTCAGCGAATGTGGCGGCAGGCAGCAGGCCGAATCACCGGAATGCACGCCCGCTTCCTCAATATGTTCCATGATTCCAGCGACATGCACCTCTTTACCGTCGCTTAACGCATCTACGTCAACCTCAATGGCACCAGAGAGGTAGCTGTCGAGCAGAACCGGGCTGTCGCCGGAGACCTGCACGGCGGTGCGGATATAGCGTTCAAGCTGGGCGTCGTCGCGGATGATTTCCATCGCGCGGCCACCCAAAACGAAGGAGGGGCGGATGACCAGAGGATAACCTACGTCTTTGGCGACAGCGAAGGCCTCATCGCGCGAACGCGCTGTGCCGTTGTGTGGCTGTTTCAGACCCAGCTTGTGCAGAAGCTGTTGGAAACGCTCGCGGTCTTCGGCGAGGTCGATGGCATCTGGCGTGGTGCCCAGGATCGGGATGCCTTCGGCATGCAGAGCGTTGGCGAGTTTCAGCGGGGTTTGGCCGCCGAATTGCACGATCACGCCGTGAAGGGTGCCGTTTTCCTGCTCGACCCGCAGAATTTCGAGGACGTGTTCGAGGGTGAGGGGTTCAAAATACAGACGGTCCGAGGTGTCATAGTCGGTGGAAACGGTTTCAGGGTTGCAGTTGACCATGATGGTCTCGAAGCCCGCAGCGGTGAGGGCATAGCAGGCGTGGCAGCAGCAATAGTCGAACTCGATGCCTTGGCCGATGCGGTTCGGGCCACCGCCGAGAATGACGACTTTTTTGGCGTTGCTGGGGCGGGCTTCGCATTCCACATCGCCCATCGCGGGGGCCTCGTAGGTGGAATACATATAGGGGGTTTGCGCCTCAAACTCGGCGGCGCAGGTGTCGATGCGTTTGAAGACGGCATTGACGCCAAGGTTGCGGCGGGCGCGGCGGATTTGCGCCTCATCGCGGCCGGTCAGCATGGCAAGGCGGGCATCGGTGAAGCCCATCATTTTCAGTTTGCGGATGCCTGTGGCGTCAAGCGGCAGGCCCTTGGCGCGGATCACGGCTTCGGCGTCGATGATTTCGCGGATACGGGCGAGGAACCATGGGTCGAAACTGGTGATCGCGTTGATTTCGTCGTCGGACAGGCCGTGGCGCATGGCTTGGGCGATGACGCGGATGCGGTCGGGGGTGGCTTTCGAGAGTGCGAGGGTGATGGCGGTGCGGTCGGGGATGCCTGTGGCTGCAACGCCGGGGATGGCGATTTCGTCGAAGCCGCTTAGACCCGTTTCCAAGGAGGCGAGGGCTTTTTGCATCGACTCGTGGATAGTACGGCCAATCGCCATCACTTCGCCGACGGATTTCATCGCGGTGGTGAGGTTGGGCTCTGCGCCGGGGAATTTCTCAAATGCGAAGCGCGGGATTTTGGTGACAACGTAGTCGATCGAGGGTTCAAACGACGCGGGCGTGACTTTGGTGATGTCGTTGTCAAGCTCGTCCAGAGTGTAGCCTACGGCGAGTTTGGCGGCGACTTTGGCGATGGGGAAGCCGGTGGCCTTTGACGCCAAAGCCGACGAGCGCGACACGCGCGGGTTCATCTCGATCACCACCATGCGGCCATCCGCGGGGTTGATCGCCCATTGCACGTTCGAGCCGCCGGTTTCCACGCCGATCTCGCGCAGAACGGCGATGGAGCCGTTGCGCATGATCTGGTATTCTTTGTCGGTCAGGGTCAGGGCGGGGGCGACTGTGATGCTGTCGCCGGTATGCACGCCCATCGGGTCGATGTTTTCGATGGCGCAGATGATGATGGCGTTGTCGGCGGTGTCGCGCACCACCTCCATCTCAAATTCTTTCCAACCCAGCAGCGATTCGTCGATCAGGATTTGCGCCATCGGTGAGGCTTCCAGGCCCGAGCGGCAGATCGCCTCAAAGTCGTCACGGTTGTAGGCCACACCGCCGCCGGTGCCGCCAAGCGTGAAGGCGGGGCGGATGATCGCGGGCAGGCCGACGTATTCGATGGCGGCGATGCATTCGGCGACGCCTGCGGAAATGTCGTATTTGCCGTTGGGTAGTTTTGGGGCGGCAATGATGGTGGCTTTTGGGTTTTCAAGACCGATGCGGTCCATCGCCTCGCGGAACAGTTTGCGGTCTTCGGCCATTTCAATCGCGGGGCGCTTGGCGCCGATCAGTTCGACGCCGAATTTCTCAAGCACACCAAGGTCTGCCAGCGCCAAAGCGGTGTTCAGGCCCGTCTGGCCGCCCATGGTGGGCAGCAGGGCATCGGGACGTTCTTTTTCGATGATTTTGGCGACCACTTCGGGGGTGATCGGCTCAATATACGTTGCATCCGCCAAGCCGGGGTCGGTCATGATGGTGGCGGGGTTCGAGTTGACCAGGATCACCCGGTAGCCTTCTTCGCGCAAAGCCTTGCAGGCTTGCGCGCCGGAATAGTCGAACTCACACGCCTGGCCGATGACGATGGGGCCCGCACCGATGATCATGATGGATTTGATGTCGGTTCTTTTCGGCATATCGGCCCCCAATGCGCAAAACTTTGCGGGTTATAGCCATGCGACGCCTAGGCGCAAGCGGATTCCGGGGGTGGGCTTGGTTGCTTTTTGAGGTGTGGTTAGCTATGTTAGCTAAGCAAAAGCGGAGGTTCCGATGCAAGTCAACGTTCACGAGGCGAAAACGCAGCTTTCCAAGTTGATCGAGGCCGCGCTGCGCGGCGAGGAAGTGATTATTGCGCGTGATGGCAAGCCTGCGGTGCGAATAGAGCCACTTCCGCAGGCGAAAGTGAAGTTCAAGTTTGGTCTGCCCGAATTCATCGGCATGCCTGTGCCGGATTTTCTGGAGCCTATGAGCGAAGAAGAGTTGCGGGAGTGGGAATAGGTGGCAGGCGTCCTTCTGGACACGCACAGTTGGGCATGGGCTTTGACGACTAACCCGAATTTGTCCCTGTATGCGATGACGGCGATGGGAAATGCTGCCTTTATCGCGGTGAGCCCGATCAGCCTGTATGAGGTTGCGCAGAAGGTTCGCTTGGGCAAATGGCCCGAAATGACTGCCTATGCGGTAGGCCTAGAGCAAGTGGTGCGGCGGCAGGGCTTTGTGTTTGCCGAAATGAGCCCTGCTATTGCCTCTCGTGCTGGCCTGCTTGATTGGTCGCATCGCGATCCGTTTGATCGGATATTGGCGGCGACAGCTTTGGTCGGTGAGATGGATTTCGTCTCGGCTGATCCTGCGTTTGATGCAGTGCCGGGGTTGCGGCGGATTTGGTAGGCGAAAGGCCGGGGGTTTCCCCCCGGCCTTTGCGATCTGGTAAGGTTAGCCCTTTTCGCCTACGGCCTTTTCGGCGGCAGCGATTACGGCGCGGCGGGCGGCGATACGCTCGCCTGTCGGCGGGCCTTCAAAGCGGCGGTTTTCAACCGTAAACCACAGCACCAGCGCCAGCGCGATAAAGCCAAGCACCACCCAAAGCACGCGCTCGTTCGGTGGCGCGACGGCGATGAACAAGATCACGCCCATGCCGACCACGGCCAGAACCGTGACCAGTTTGTAGACGCCCGCAGACATCGCCCAAGGGCCGGGATTTGGCCATTTGGCGGTGCCATAGGCGAACAAACCCGCCACCAGCGGCACGGTGAACGACAGGAACAAGAACACCAGTGTTGAGTTCACCACGATGACATAGATCGAAGTGCCTGCGATTTTGATCGACATGGCGAGGATCACGTAGAGGATGCACAGCACGGTGGCCGTCCAGATCGCGTTGACCGGGGTGCGGTATTTCGGCGAAACCGATGCCAGCGCCTTGGAACCGATTGGCATGCCATCATCACGCGAGAACGCAAACAGCATCCGGCTGGCCGAAGTCACCGTCGCCAGACCGCAGAGCAGCTGGGTGATCAAAATCCCCAGATACAGGATGTTTTTCAGGCCAGACGGCAGGATCGCATCCATCGTGGCGTAGAACATCGTCCAGCCTTGACCAGCCGCGACGCCAAGATCCGGGATCGCCAGAGTGATGGCGCAGATCATGATCCAGCCGATCAGCGACGACCAGAACACCGCCTTGATGATGCCCTCTGGCACCGATTGCGCGGCGTTTTTGGTTTCTTCCGACGTATGGGCCGAGGCGTCATAGCCGGTGATGGTATAGACCGGCAGCAACAGGCAGAGCAGGAACAGATAGCCCATATTGTCCGATGCCGGAAACACATTGCCGCCCGCTTCGCCCGAATAGTTGGTAAATGTCCACAACCGCGAGATGTCGATGGCGGGCGCATAGAACAGGCAGGCCAGCACCAGCACGGCGGTGGTCGCGAAGATGATATAGCCCGACACATCGGTCAGCATCGTGGTGACTTTGATGCCAAGGTGGTTGAACAACGCCTGAATGATCGTGATCGCGGCGACGAAAGCCACGACTTGACCGTCAGTGCCGGTAAAGCCGAACATCGACCCGAAGGTGCCCGCGAAGAAATAGGCGGTGCCGATGTTGATCGCGCCTAAGACCGTGATCAGGCCCAAAAGGTTCAGCCAAGCCGTCAGCCAGCCCCAGAATCGGCCACCGAGGATTGAGGCCCAGTGATACAGCCCGCCCGCCGTCGGGAAGGCGCTTGCGATCTGCGCCATTGCAAGGGCAAACATGCCCGACAGGATGCACCCTACGATCCAGCCGATGCCAGCGCCAGCACCGCCGACCGAACTGATCGCTTGCGCGAACGAGTTGATCCCGCCCGACAAGATGCAGATGATCGAAAACGAGATCGCGAAGTTAGAGAATTTCGACATCGAGCGCGAAAGCTCTTGGGCATAGCCCATGCCGTGCAGGATTTTTACATCCTCACTTTTGTGATTGTCCGAATAGTCGTCGGCTGCCATTGCATTTCCCTCCGAACCGTTGATGGATCGTTATTATTGTGCGAGGTGCGGCGTTTTGCCGTCCCTAAGCGTAGGGAAGCGCGGATTTTACAGTCTGGCAAGCACTGAATAGATATTTTCAGAAATCAGCGAAAGCCAGAGTCAGCGACGGACATTTTCGCGTCGCAAATGTGCAAAAGACGTGCGGCACTGGGGTGGATTTGCGCGGGGCACTGACCTAGGTGGTAAGGCAGGGCAAAAAGGGGCGCGGGCGTGATCCTGATCGAAGACGGACCGGGCGGGGATTATGCGCTGTTTGACGGCGCAGAGGCGCTGATCCTGGCGCAGAATGCGCCGGATATGGCCCCGGCTTTGGCGCGTCTGGATGCGGCGCGGGCGCAGGGCAAGTGGGTGGCGGGCTATATCGGCTATGAGGCGGGCTATGCGTTAGAGCCGAAGCTGGCGGGGCTGATGCCAGCGCCGGATGCGGCGCGGCCCTTGCTGGTGTTCGGGGTGTTCGCGGGGCCTTCCGATCCGGCGCAGGCGCTGGCAGAGGCGGCATCGCAGGCGCGCGGCGTGGCGGTGGCGGCACTGCAACCTGCGATCAGCCGAGCTGACTATGGTTTGGCGATGGATCGCGTGATGGGCTATATCGCGGCGGGCGATTGCTATCAGATCAACCTGACCTTTCCTCTGCGCACAAAGCTGCTGCAAGGCTCGGCCCTTGGGCTTTATGGTGCGCTTCGGGCGCGGCAGGCGGTGGGGCATGGTGCGTTTGTCGATTTTGGGCCAGAGGGATTTGGCGGTCCGGTGCTGGTGTCGCGCAGCCCCGAGCTGTTCTTGCGCACCACGGCAGCGGGGCGGATTGAGGCGCGGCCGATGAAGGGCACAGCACCCCGCGATGCCGATCCGGTGCGCGATGCCGAACTGGCCGAGGCTTTGCGCGGATCGGCCAAGGATCAGGCCGAAAACCTGATGATCGTTGACCTCTTGCGCAACGATATCAGCCGGGTGGCGCAGATAGGCTCGGTCAAGGTGCCGGAACTGTTTGCGGTGGAACATTACGCAACGGTGCATCAGATGGTCAGCCGCGTGGTCGGGCAACTGATCGAGGCCCCCAGCATGACCGCGCTGATGCCAGCCCTGTTCCCCTGCGGCTCCATCACCGGCGCGCCGAAAATCCGCGCGATGCAGATCATCCACGAGGTCGAGCCGTTCCCGCGCGGCGTCTATTGCGGCGCGATTGGCTGGATGGCCCCGGATGGCGCGTCGTCGTTCAACGTCGCGATCCGCACGTTGTCGGTGTTTGCGGATGGCGTGATCGAGTTGAACGTCGGCGGCGGCGTGGTGCAAGACAGCACGCCCGATGGCGAATGGGAGGAGGCTTTGTGGAAAGCGCGTTATCTGCAGGGGCTGGTGCGCCCGGCCTGAAGCTGATCGAGACGCTGTGTTGGGATGGGCAGCGGCTGGTGCGGCTGCCGCTGCATCTGGCGCGGCTGGCCGCTTCGGCGCAGGCTTTGGGCTGGGGCTGTGATCTGGTGGCGGTGGAGGCCGCCTTGCGGGCGCGGCTGCCTGCGGGGGCCGCGCGGCTGCGGCTGACGCTAGATGTAGGGGGTGCATTGGGGGTTGAGACATATTCTCTCCCAGCGGGGAAGCCGGAGTGGCGGGTTGGGCTGGCCACAGAACGGCTGACCTCGCACGATCCTTGGCTTACGGTGAAAACGACAAACCGCGCGGCTTACGATGCGGCGCGGGCCAGCCTGCCCGATGGGCTGGATGAGGTGGTTTTCCGAAATCAGCGCGGCGAGGTCTGCGACGGCTCTATTACAACCGTATTTTTCGATCAGGGCGCGGGGCTTTGCACGCCGCCCCTCAGTTGTGGACTGCTGCCGGGGGTGCTGCGCGCCGAGATGTTGGCGGCGGGGGCCGTGCGTGAAGCGGTGTTGCTGGCTACCGATCTTGCGGATGTTCGGCTCTGGGTAGGCAACTCACTGCGCGGCCTGATCCCAGCGGTCTTTGTGCCCTAGGTCATGGTGAATAAGATCGGGGCGTGACGCCTCGGTGATGTAATCGCGCGTCAGGGGCACCGCGTCCTGTCGGTTGGCAAGCTGCATCTGGAACACGCATTGCCGGCCTTCCCGGAAGGTCATCTCGGACGCGATCAGATAATACCGCCACATCCGGCAGAACCGCTGATCATAAAGCGCGCGGATTTTATCAATATTGGCGTCAAAGCGTTGCAGCCAATGCGCCAAGGTCATGGCGTAATGCAGCCGCCAAACCTCGATATCCGTCGGCCACAGCCCGGATTTCTCCATTGCCGCCGACATTTCGGAAAGCGCAGGCACATAGCCGCCGGGGAAGATGTATTTTGTGATCCACGGATTTGTCGCACTCGGCGGGGCGGCACGTCCAATCGTATGGATCAGGGCGATGCCATCCGGGGCAAGCAGGTTTTTCACTTGCGCAAAATATTCCGGGTAATGCGGCACACCGACATGCTCAAACATGCCAACCGAGACGATGCGGTCGAATTTGCCGGTCAGGTGGCGATAGTCCATCAGCTGAAACCACACGCGGTCAGACAGACCGGCCTCGGCTGCGCGCTCTACTGAGCGTTTGTACTGCTCTTGCGACAGCGTCACGCCCAGCACGGTTGCGCCGTGTTCTTTCGCCAGCGTCAAAGCCATGCCGCCCCAGCCCGAGCCGATGTCCAACACACTCATGCCGGGTTGCAGGCACAGCTTTGCGGCAATATGCGCCTTTTTCTGCTGCTGCGCCTGTTCCAGCGTGTCATCAGGATGGATGAAATAGCCGCAAGAATATTGTCTGTCGGCATCCAGAAACAAATCATACAGCGCGCCCGAAAGGTCATAGTGGTGTTCGATATTGGCGGCGGATCGTTTGGCGTTGTTGAATTGCGCCGACCCGCGCAGCATCACCCGCGCCGCGTCCTGCATCCTCCGCCACCAGACCAGGGCTCCGCTGCCCTTTGTGTTGGCCACGACGAGGGCCAAAAGGCCGTGCAGATTATCTTGATCAATCGTCAGGCTGCCATCCACATAGGCCTCGCCCAAAGCCAGATCAGGGTTGCGCGCCATGCGGCCGACAAGGGCGGGGTCTATCACCCGCACCGTGACCGCAGGTGCGCTGCCGTTGCCATGGCGTTGGATGGTGCCGTCTGGAAAATGCAGGATCAGCGTGCCGTGCCGGATCAACTGCGCCAACATCCGATTCAAAATGGCCGTCCACATGGTCATACCCTTTTGCAGTGAAAAGCATGGCTTTGGCACATCAATCGTCCCAGCTTTTGGGACAGACGCGCGGTCGAGATTGCCCATGGGTCGCATCCGCAAAGATAGAAATGCGGCTTTGTTCAACGAACCAAGCCCAATTCGGTTCCCAATATATCACATGACCTTGACTTCACGGCTTCCAAAGTGACCCCCGACGGCAAAGCAGCGGAGCGCGTTGCGCGCTTTGGCTTTATCTCGGGTTTACAGGACTTCGCCCGAAACCTACGGGGAGGGCGCTCGGTGCAGCGGTCAGCGTGATCTGGGTAGGGCGGCGGTTGACATAGGCGTTTGATGTGGGTTCATCAAATCTGAACGGATACCTGTTAAGTTCTTGATATTGCGTGACGGGGATCATGCGCCACGCGTGTACAGCTTAAGCGCCGCGCAGTTTGGCGACCACAGCGGCCACCAAAGCCTTGCGCTGCCGATTGCCCGGATGGGTGCCCAGAAACTGATCGCCGGGATCGGGCAGCCGATCAAAAAAGCCCGCGCCTTTGACCGGATCATAGCCGGCATGAAACGCAATCTCTGCCCCGATGGCGTCGGCCTGCAGCTCGTATTCCTTCGAGAACTGCCGCGTCGCGAGGCCAGCCCCCAGCGTTTGCGCCTGCTGAACCTCGTCCTGCCCGGCCCCGGAAGCGGCGGCCACAATCCCCGCCATCATCGCGCCGGACAGCGCGGTTTGTTCCTGCTTGGGGATGTGACCCAGAATGTGATGCCCGGCCTCGTGGCCCAACACAAAAGCGATCTCATCGGCGTTGCGGGCGTCGGCGATCAAAGCCAGCGAGAACGCGATGATCGGGCGGCCCGCCTTGTCGACGGTTTGAAAAGCGTTGGCGGGCTGGCCGGGGCGGTCGTCGATCACGATCTGAAAATCGCAGCGATGCGCCATATGCTCGGCGCGGCAGTAGGCCTCGGCGACAGGTTCCACCCGCTGCACCACGGTCAGAAAATTCACCGCCGCCGCCCGCGACGCCAGCACACCGCCGGTTTGCGAGGGTTGCGTCAGCACCTGTGCGGCGCTGTCGGTTTGGCTGATCGTGGGCATCCCCGGCTGCACGCAGCCCGCCAGCAGCGCCGCCGCCAAAACCCATCCTGCTTGCCGCTGCATCACGTTCGCCTTCACCACTGCCCTGACGACAGCCCATATCAAACCCGTTGCGGTTTCATAGCCCCATCTGGGCCCGATCCGGCTGCACTTTCGCTTGAACGTGGCCCGGATGCTTGACCCTGACCGCAATGCGGGCTCATCTGGCGGTGATTTGATCCGGCACAGGAGCCTTGCGATGTTCACCATCGAGCATGAATTCGACGCCACCGTGATCACATTGGTGGACGAGGGCGAGCCGGACAGCCCGTTGCAAGAAGACATCACTATTGATGCCTTCGCCGAATGTGTGGTGCTGCGGCAGATGGATCAAATGACCGACGAAGTGGTCGCGATCACGTTTTCCATCGGGCAGTTGCGTGACCTTGCGGCGGCTCTGGATCTGCCCGAGGGCAGTTACCGGATTGAGCCGAAGCAGCCTTAGTCCAAGTGTTTCGTATGACTTCTTGTGCGGCCTCATTCTACCGCCAAACCTGACTTGACGCGGGCCACACATATCGCCACCTCTGGCGCAAAGGAGCTCGCTATGTCCCAAGACACTTCCGCTTTGACCCAAGACGCCTTCGCTTTCTTGCAAACCCGGCAATCGCACCCGGCCAAGTTGTTCAAAGGCCCGGTGCCCGCGCGGGCCGAACTGCTGGAGATTTTGACAGCAGCCAGCCGCGTGCCCGATCATGGCAAGCTGGAGCCGTGGCGGTTGGTGGTGCTGGACCGCGCGGCCATGCTGCGATTGGCCGATCTGGCCGAGGCGCGGGCGCGGGCAATCGGGGCGGACGCGGAAAAAATCGCCAAGGGCCGCGGGCAGTTTGATCTGGGGCAGTTAGCGGTGGCGGTGATTTCCTCACCGAAAGCCAGCGACAAAATCCCGCTGTCCGAGCAGATATTGTCGGCAGGGGCGTTGTGCCTTGGTGTGCTCAACGCGGCTTTGGCGAAGGGCTGGGGCGCGAATTGGCTGTCGGGCTGGCCCTCGCATGACCCGGTGTTCGCGCAGCAAGCCTTTGGTTGTGAGGGGGACGAGACGGTTGCGGGCATCGTGCATATCGGCACGGTTGTGACTCCGATTTCGGACCGCCCGCGCCCCGATTTGTCGAAGCTGATCACATGGGCATGAGGGATGGCGGCGCGAGCGCCAAGAGGGTCAGAGCATGATTTTCAGTGATTTCGCCAAGGCGTTGGGTCAGCTTGGCGATGGCCGGTTTCTGCGGGTGATGCTGCTGGGCGTGGCGCTTGCGGCGGCGCTGCTGACCGGGGCCTATGCGGCGCTGTTGTGGCTGATCGAGACCTTCACGCCCGGTAGCATCGACATTCCGTTTGTTGGCCCGGTTCAGGGATTGCACACTCTGCTGAGTGGCGGATCAATTCTGTTGATGATCGTGCTGTCGGTGTTCCTGATGATTCCGGTCGCCTCGGCCTTCTCGGGGCTGTTTCTGGAGGATGTGGCGCAGGCAGTGGAGGATCAGCATTATCCGGGGCTGCCGTCGGTGGCGCGGCCAAGCTTTGGCGATACGCTGATTGATACGGCCAATTTCATTGGTCTGCTGCTGGCGTTGAACACTGGGGCGCTGCTGCTTTACCCGTTTGTCGGGCCGTTCAGCCCGCTGTTGTTCTGGGGGATGAATGGTTATCTGTTGGGGCGGGAGTATTTCACGTTGGTTGCCACCCGGCGTTTGGGGCGGGATGGTGCGCGCGCGATGCGCAAAGCCTATAATTTGCGGATTTGGGCGGCAGGGGTGCTGATGGCGGCACCTTTGTCTATCCCGCTGATCAACCTTGCAATTCCGGTACTAGGCGTCGCCACCTTCACCCATATGTTCCATCGCTTGAGCCGTCAGTAACGGTTGGCCCACAGCCCGAACACATCCAGATCAGCGATGCCCCAGCGGCCCGAGGTGATCAGCAGATACAGCACGACGAAGATCACAATCGTGATCAGCGTGGTCAGTTTGGCTTTCGGTTTGATCATGGCTTCGGAGGGGGCCGAGCGTGGCGTGCCGGGTTCAACCTCACCCGCCTGCGCCTGGCTTTTGAAGCGCAAAGGCAGCACGCAGAAAAACACCATGAACCAAGTGACCGAAAACAGCACCAATGCGGCGGTGATTGTCATGTTTGCTCCAATTCCACCAAACAGCCGTTGAAATCCTTGGGATGCAGGAACAACACCGGCTTGCCATGCGCGCCGATTTTCGGCTCTCCCGACCCCAGCACGCGCGCGCCACTGGCCTGAAGATGGTCCCTTGCGGCCAGAATATCATCCACCTCGTAGCAAATATGATGGATGCCGCCTGCGGGGTTTTTCTGTAGAAAAGCCTTGATCGGGCTGTTGTCGCCCAAAGGGTACAGCAGTTCGATCTTGGTGTTGGGCAACTCAATGAAGATCACCGTGACGCCGTGGTTGGGCTCATCTTGCGGCGGTCCGACTTTCGCGCCCAAGGTGTTGCGGTATTGATCTGCCGCCGCGGTCAAATCCGGCACGGCTATTGCTACATGGTTCAGGCGGCCAATCATCGGCAAGGCTCCTTGCAAGCTGATACTGGCCTTATGGCTGCAGCGGGGGGTTCCGGCAAGGGGGGCTGCTGTCGCAGGCTTGGGTTGATACTGCTTTGTTTTAAGTTGCCGCAGCGGCGGCGGTGTTTACGATTTATGAACCAAAACCGTGGATGAATGGCGGCATCGCTTTAGCCGCAGGTCCGCCATGCCCAGCCAGATGCCCCATGACCCACCGCTGCCACCCGGTTTTGCCTTGCCCAACCTTAGGGAGGGGGCGGAGTTGCCGTTGCAGGGCGTCACCATTCTGGCGGTCGAGGACAGCCGCTACGCCTGCGAAGCGCTGCGGTTGATGAGCCAGCGGGCGGGGGCGCGGTTGCGTCGGGCGGATATATTGGCGCGCGCGCGGGCGCATTTGCGGGTGTATCGGCCTGATGTGGTGATTGTTGACCTCGGCTTGCCGGATGGCCGGGGCGAGGGGTTGATCCGCGAGTTGGCCATGGCGCGGCAGCGGCCACTGGCGGTGCTTGGCACTTCGGGCAATCCAGACGGGCGGGGTGCTGCTTTGGCTGCGGGGGCAGAGGGGTTTCTTGATAAGCCTTTGGAAAGTTTCGCGGCGTTTTGCACAGTTTTGCGGCGGTTTCTGCCCGGACTTGCGCCGACTTTGGTTGAAGACTCGGCGATACATCCCGATCCTTTGGCGTTGCAGGATGATCTTGCGCGTGCGGCGGCAGCGCTTTCGACAGAGCCGGATGCGGCGGGGCGGCGCTATCTGGCTGGGTTTCTGTTGGGCGTGGCGCATCACGCCCATGACGGCGCCTTGGCGCGGGCGGCAAGTGCTGCGGGAGTGCCGAATAGCGGCGATCTGGATCAGTTGCGCGGTTTGATTGATACGCGGTTGACGGTTGCCAACAGGGCAGCAGCTTTTGCCGCCAAGCCCGAGGCTGTGTGACGCGGTGCAGCCCGGCAATCACCATGGGTTTGGCTGATCAGCAGCATGGTTTCGGCCTAATCAGGGTGCAAACCCGTGACCAAGCAGTTGAGAGAACGGTCCGCCCATGTCCGCAAAACAACGATTTCTACGCGACGAATCGGGAGCGGTTTTTGCGGAATGGGGGGTGATCACCGCCGTTGTGGTGACGTTGTGTATGGTCGCGATCACGGCTTGGCGCGGCGCGGCGATGCGGATTTTGCGGACAATCGCGCCATGGTGGTGATGTCTGGCGTTTGATTACAGTAAGATCCGGGGATCTTTGCCCATTTTCAAGCCCGGAAACACAGCGTTTTCCAGTACGGACTGGTCAATGCCATACAGACCTTGGATCGTATGCGCCGCCCAAGCCCGCACATCCGAGGTGGGCATCAGATCGCGGCGCTCGTACAGATTGGCCTCGGACAGCCCCGGCCAATCGCCATAGACCTTGCCGCCGTTCAGCGCGCCACCCGCCATCACCATCACCCCGCCGGTGCCGTGATCGGTGCCGGTCGTGCCATTTTCGCGTGCGGTGCGGCCAAATTCGGTCATCGCCAGCAGCACGGTTTTGCCCCAGACTTTCTCTCCCAAGCCGGTTTGCAGCCGTAGGATCGCGTATTGCAAACGGGCGAGCGATTTGGAAAGTCCGCCCGCCTGACCGCGGTGGGTATCCCACCCGCTCATCGAAAACGCGGCGATGCGGGCGTCTTGGCGCAGCTTTCCGGCGGCATAATCCACCAGTTGCTCGATATCCTGTACCTTCAGGCCCGCCATTTGCGACGGCTCTGCCGCCATCATTTCCATGTCGCCATTGCCCGCATCCGCCAGTTCCATCGCTTCTTGCGAGGCGGCGTGGAACAACGGATCGGATTCGTACACGCGGTCAAATAGCAGGCGGGCTTGCGGCGTCAGCAGTAGCGTGGTTTCCGGCGACCAGTTGCGCACCTCGGCGGTGCCCTCCAGCAGTGGCATCGCGATCTGGCCGATGGAATAGGCGGTTTCCGAGGTCAGGCCTTTTTGGGTCTGCAACAGACGGTTCAACCAGCCGTCCTTGACCTGATTGAGCGGCACATCCATGCCGGTGCCTGCCTCAAGGATGTCTTGGCCGACAAAATGGCTGCGCTTGTCGCGGTAGGGGGTTGAGGTGGCGTGGACAAAGCCCAACTGGCCCGCACCCCAAAGTGGCATCAAATCGCCAAACGCCGGATGCAGGCGGAAAAATCCATCAAGGTCAGTGGCTTGCGGGTTCAAAAGCGTGGGGCGCAGCGCGGCGTAATCGGCGTCACCTTGCGGCTGCACCACATCCAGCCCGTCCATCGCTCCACGCAGGATGATCACGATCAGCCGATGATCGCCCAGCAGTTTCCCGCCATTGGCACCCGCCATCGTCACTGTCGTCATCAGCGGATGCGCGGCGACAGAGCAGCCCAGCACGCCACCAAGCCCGCGCAGAAAATTCCGTCTGTCCATCGAAGCTGTCATGGCGGCCCTCATCTGCGGTTGAATTCGGCGGAGGCCAGCACCAGCCCGACACCTTGCGTGATGTCTTCGGCGCGGGCGGCCCCCCAGAGCAGCGGCTCGCTGGCGCGGTCGGCAAGGCAGGATTGCGCAAAGGCGACGGGATCGGGCAAAAGTTCGACCAGCCGCATTGGCACTCGCATCGCCCAAGTGATCCGGCGGGCCAGGCCCTGCGGCGTGATCCATTCCTCGGCGGCCTCGTCAAAGCCATTTGGGCCTGTGGGGCGTTTGAATTGTTGACCCATGCCTGCCATCGGGCCCAAGACCTGGCCGCGAAATTGCTTGAAGGGCATTTGCTGAAGTCGTTCACCGGTAACGCCCAAGGCGCGCAGAGAGGCGATCATGAAATCAAAGGGTTGGCGGGCTTTTTCGGTGGTTTCTACCCAGGCTGCGGGGTGATTGAGCAGGACGGTGTACGTTGCCATCAGATCGCCACCCGAGCTATTGTAGGCCGAGGCAATCGCTTTGACGAGATCGGCATCGGGGGTATCGGAGACGAAATGCACCGTCAGTTTGCGCGCGAGATGCTGGCCGGTGGCGGGCTGCAGCGCCAGATCGCGCAGGGCGGCACGGATGTTGACCATTCCCGCCGCGTCGTAGGTTTTGCCCAATAGTTCGCGCGGTCCCGGTTCCGCCCGGCGCGGTTGAAACGTCATCAGCAGATTGGCATTCATCGTCAGGCCAGCAAGAATTTTCGCCATTTCAGTGACATCGGTCTGGCTGTAGTTCGCGCCAACGCCCATGCTGTGCAACTCGATCACCTCACGGGCGAGGTTTTCGTTCAGGCCTTTGTTCTGGTTTTTGCCAAAGTGCGAATTCGGCCCGACCGAACTGGATTGATCCAGATAGCTGAGCATGGCCGGGTGCAGCGTGGCGGCCGTCAGCATGTCGGCGAAATTGCCCGTAAGATGCGGGCGGATGGCTTCATCCACCAAGCTAAACGGAAAAAGCGCTTCGAGTTGGCGCTTGGCGGTGACCGAGAAATGGTCGGCCCAAAACGTGATCAGCCGTTCGCGAAAGCCATCGGCATTGTCCACGGCGCGGGCAAAGGTCACAACGGTGGCGTCTTGTGCGGCGTCGCTGAAATCTTGCAGCAACGCGTCGCGTTTGGGGTTTTTGAGGGTGGATTTCTTATCGGCCTGTTGAATCTGGCGCAGTTCTTGCAGATTTGGGATCAAATCTGCGGACTTGCGGATCGGCAAGCTGCCCATCGCGTCGTCAGGCCCGGCGAGCATCGCAAGCATGGCTTCAGCGGATTCGGGAGCGCCTTTGGGTTGCGGCAGGCCATAACCAAAACGTATCGCAGCAAGGGTACTTAGCTTCGACATCGTTTTCAAACTCCGGTTCACGCGGCCACGGCCTGCCTTTGGAAAAACATAGGCATCAGCGGATAAAATACCACAGTTTCGGTATCAAAAATCCAGCATGGGCACCCGATAGCCTACGCCTGCGCCGCACATAGCGGAAAGCCGCCTGTGGGGCTGCGTGTCGGATGACCTGCGCGGACAGACCATCCAGATGGTTCAGCGCTTATTCTTTCGGCGTGACGCGCAGGGACAGCTCACGCATCTGGGCGTTGGTGGGTTCAGACGGTGCGCCCATCAACATGTCTTCGGCACGCTGGTTCATCGGGAACATAATGACCTCGCGGATGTTCGGCTCATCGGCCAGCAGCATCACGATACGGTCGATGCCAGCGGCGCAACCACCGTGCGGCGGGGCGCCGTATTTGAAGGCTTTGACCATGCCGCCGAAGCGTTTTTCAACCTCGGAGTTCGGATAGCCCGCCAGTTCAAACGCCTTGAACATGATTTCGGGCTTGTGGTTGCGGATGCCGCCAGAGATCAACTCGTAACCGTTGCAGGCCAGATCATATTGATAAGCATAGACTTCCAGCGGATCGCCGTTCAGCGCCTCCAGCCCGCCTTGTGGCATCGAGAACGGGTTGTGGGAGAAATCAATCTTGCCGTCATCGGTTTTCTCATACATCGGGAAATCGACGATCCAAGCGAATTTGAAGCAGTTCTGCTCGGTGAGGTTTAGTTCGCGGCCGATTTCATTGCGGGCACGGCCGGAGATCGCCTCGAAGGTTTCCGGCTTGCCGCCGAGGAAGAACGCGGCGTCGCCAAGGCCGAGGCCGAGTTGTTGGCGGATGGCTTCGGTGCGTTCGGGACCGATGTTTTTGGCGAGGGGGCCAGCGGCTTCATTCAAATGGGTAAATGTGTTCTCAATTTCCGTGCTTGCGTTTGCTATCTTTTTACCATCCCCAGACTCAATATCTTTCCGAATACGCTCGGCGTTTTCGATATCTGCGTCAGGTAGTGATTTCATCGCTTCCAGAACGGCTCTGTTGCTGGCTACACGCCCCAGACACCAATCACGAAGCGCATCAGCAATTTGATTTCGCCAGAAGATATACCCCATCCCCGGCAAACCTTCTTTCTGCGCAAACGCGTTCATGCGGTCGCAGAATTTGCGCCCGACAGGCTCGCCGCTGGGGCCTTTTGGGGCCGGAATAGCCCGCACTTCATTGCCGGGTTGCTCCAGCAATTTGGCGAAGATTGCAAAACCGGAGCCTGCGAAATGCTCCGACACGTCCTGCATCTTGATCGGGTTGCGCAGGTCGGGTTTGTCGGAACCATACCATTTCAGGCTATCGCGGTAGGCGATCTTGGTCCAGTCGGAATAGGTTTTCTTGCACGGCGCGAATTCTTCAAAGATGCCTTGCACCACCGGTTGCACGGCGGCGAAGACATCTTCCTGCTCGACAAAAGACATTTCAATATCAAGCTGATAAAAGTCGGTCGGCGAGCGGTCTGCGCGCGGATCTTCATCGCGGAAGCAGGGTGCAATCTGGAAATAGCGGTCAAATCCCGCCACCATGATCAGTTGTTTGAACTGCTGCGGCGCTTGCGGCAAAGCGTAGAATTTGCCGGGATGCAACCGCGACGGCACCAGAAAGTCGCGCGCGCCTTCGGGTGAAGATGCGGTGATGATCGGGGTCTGAAACTCGGTAAAACCCTGATCCCACATCCGGTTGCGCATCGAGCGCACCACGTTCGAGCGCAGCATCATGTTGCGGTGCAGTTTTTCGCGGCGCAGATCGAGAAAGCGGTAGGTCAGCCGGGTTTCCTCGGGGTAATCGACATCGCCGAACACCGGAAGCGGCAGTTCCTCGGCGGCACCCAGCACGGTCAGGCCAGTGGCGTAGACCTCAATCTCACCGGTTGGCAGTTTGGCGTTGACCAGCGACGCATCGCGGCCCTTCACCCGGCCATCAATCCGCACCACCCATTCGGCGCGGACTTTGTTGATATCGGCGAAGGCCGGGCTGTCGCTGTCGGCGATGACTTGGGTGATGCCATAATGGTCGCGCAGGTCGATGAACAACACGCCGCCGTGATCGCGCACCCGATGCACCCAACCCGAAAGGCGGACGTCATTGCCCACATGAGATTTATTCAAATCGGCGCAAGTGTGGCTGCGATAGGCGTGCATGGACTTCCCCTTCACGGAGGCTAGATCGGTTTTGCCCGATACACTCTGCCCATTGGGTGAAGTCAAGCCCAAGGCATTGCGCTTTGCATTTCATACTGGCTCAAATACTCCCGCCGGAGGCTTCTACAGTGGAAACGGAACCAGCATGTTGCAGATCATGGATGTTTTGCGGGATCGTGGCTCGCGTTATGCGGTGTCAGGCGGGCCCGTGCGGGGGCGCGCGGGGGTTGAGGCGTTTTTGGTCGATCTGAAGCGGGCCAAGAAATTCGCCAAGGCGACGCATAACACTTGGGCATGCGTGCTGTCGGACGGTGGCGCTGTGAAGGGCGATGATGGCGAGGCGGGTGCTGCGGCGGTGATCCTGAAGATGCTGGAGCGGGCCGAGTTGCGAAACCATATCGTGGTGGTGACGCGTTGGTACGGTGGTGTGCATCTGGGCGGCGACCGCTTTGCGCATGTGGTGACTGCGGTGCGGGCTTATCTTGAGGCGCTTGCCAAGGCGTGAGGCTTGCGCTTGGATGGCGGCCTCAAATGGGGGGAGCCATGCGGGATATTTTGCGCGCCGAGGCACGGCGGTTTGCCAATACGGTGATTTGGTCGTGGGACGGTTGGGTTGCGGCTTGGGCTACGGAAAAGACCTTGCGGCAATGGACTGTGGTGAACGTGCTGTCCGCGACTTTGGCGTTTTCGATTGAGATATCGGTGGCCGAGCGTGGTCTGATCCTTGCCTTGGGCCTGTTGGTGCTGGCGGCGGAGTTGATGAACACCGGGCTGGAGGAAGTCGTCGATTACATCTCAAAGGCCGATGATCCGCGCGCCAAGAAGGCGAAGGATTGCGGCTCGGCGGCGGTGGCTTTGACGGCGATTGCGGGCGGGGTGGCTTGGGTTGTGATTCTGATCGGGTAGGGCGATCAGAAATGTTGCGAATTTGGGGCGGGCTGTGATCGAATTGTGCGATCAGAAATCGACTTTGGCGGGTTGTTCATACGTGAATTGCATCGCTTCGCTGAATTCTTTCTCACAGACTCCGGCGTTGATGCGGTCTTTCAAGCGATCCCACACCACATTGTCGGTCGCAGCACCGTTGCCGCATTGGTTTTCTGGCGTGCCCCTGTTTTCGCAGATCATGCGCAGGAAGCTGAGTTGCTTGGCCAGCGGGCAGTTCACGATCTCGTCCAGCTTGGCCAGTTGTTCGGGAGTAAAGTCGGAAATATCCGCGGCGCGCATCAGGTTGTTCTGATCCTGAACGATTTGCACCTTCGGCCGAACGGCTTGGGACAATGCCCAGACATCGTAGAGAGAATAGTGGATGGCGTTGTGGAAATACGGCTCTGCGCGGGCGATACTGTCCAAATCCTGCGCGCGCAGGGTAAGCTCGGTAATGTCGAGCCAAAGCTCTGGCGCTGTCGGCACCAGCTTTAGTGTCGCTTGCAGGCGCGTGACGAGATCGGCTTTTTCGGCGGCGGTTACGGGTCGGTTGGCGAATGCCTCGGCATCGCTTAGAATGGCGAAGTAGTGATGCAATAGGCTGGGGTTCAGCGGGTCTTTCGCAAGTGCCGTTTGCAGTTCGGGGATCGTTCTCTGAAGGGCAAGGCGGTATTCGGGGAAGGTTGCGTCAAGGGGTGAGACGTTGTTTCGTTCATTGCGGAAGATATCGAGTTTGCGCGCCTCACGCGTGGTCAGATTGCGCTCGGCCTTGACGTTTTCCAACATCTCGATGGCGTCTTGTCCAGAGGTCAAGCCATCCATCAGATCATTCAGGCGCGCGTAATCCAGCACGGGATTGGGCGTGAACATCAACAGTTGGTGTGCTGCGGCGCGTTGGTCGCCATACCAGAAATTGGCGTAATACACCGCGTCGATGCGGCAGACTTCGGGGCTGTAGTCTTTGATGTCGGTGATCTTTGGCGCGTAGCGATCACAGAGCAGGTTGACCTGTTCGGGGCGTCCGTTCCATTGCGGGGCCAGCGCAAACATCGCCCGCATCAGGCTGCCGCGATTGGGCTGGCTGGTCATGATGCGTTCAAGTTCCAGAGGAATAATGGATTTGTTGCCCAAGGTTGCGGTCAGGCGCAGCAAACCGTCCGAGGCCGGGATCAGGTCGGGTTGCAGTTCGGTCGCGCGTTTGAACAGCGGGAAGGCGGCGCGGTGGCGGGAGGTTATCGCCGCGAACGCTTGGTTCGTGGTGTTTTGCATCGTGCGTTCGCCGCGTAAAATCCAACCCCAGTCATAGAGATTCCAGGCTTTGGCGGTCAGTGCGCGGGGGTTGTCGGGATCATTCTCTGCCCAATCCAGCACAAACTGGCCAATGGCGGGGTCGGTCAGGCCGAAGACAACATAGAGATCACGCTCGGCATCGGGGGTCTGGGCGGCGGTGTATTCGGTGTGGGCGGCGATCAGGGCGGCATCGGTGGCGACGAAATCACGGGCCAGCACGAGCGCGCGCAGATCGTCAAAGCTGATTGCGGCTTGGGCGGGTGAAGCGAGAAGGCAGAGCAGCAGCAGGAGGTTACGCATTGGGCTGCGGGGCCCGCGATTGCTGTGGGGCGGGGGTGCAATGGGGCAGAACAGGGTGCAGCAGGTCGGCGGTGATCTCGGTGCCTTCGGCGCAGAGCACGGGTTCGGACTGGGGGAGCGCGTAACCGGGCAGCGGCAGCAGCAGGAAAATTAAGCGCAACATGGGGCAACCTCACCGGGAATTCCCGTGCAGGTTGTCAGGCTATTGCGGCAGGTTTTTGGCCGTTTCGCGGCGTTTGTGGGCGCTGTAAAGGATCGGGGCCATGACGTGATCGTACAACGCGCATGTCAGCGGGTGGATCAGCGGTAATGCGGTGATGCGGGCGACCAGCCGCCAGCGTGGCAGTTGCGCCCAGAGGATTTGGAAGGCCGGGATACCAGAGAGCAGTTGGCCTTGGTGCAGGACATGCAGGCGTTTTGCGGCAGCTTCGGGCGTGACACCCCAAGCGGCGGCGTGGGTCAGGTCATCGAAGCGTAGGGGCAGATCTTCAGCGAGGGCTGCCTTGCGGTAATGGCCGATCTCAAAGCGGCAAACCGGGCAGGTTTCGTTATAAAGTACGCGGGTTTCATCAGCCATGGCGCAAGTATAGCGGATTTTTCGGTGGTGGAGATGTGGCGTTGCGTCTCAGGCGTGAAGCGGCTGTGGGCCGGATTCTGTCAGGATATAATCCATAGGAATATCATGCGGTTGTGGGAAGATTGTGGGCAAGTGGGCGGCATCCAGACCGATGCCGATGGCGATGGGCGAAGGGGTGAGGCTGGCAAGGGTGCGGTCGAAATAGCCACCGCCGTAGCCTAAGCGGAAGCCAGCGCTGTCCCAACCGACGAGGGGCGAGAGCGTGATATGGGGGGTGATCTCGGGGCCCGTCGCGGGGGTGGGGATGTTCCAGAAGCCGCGCTCCATCGGGGTTTCGGGCGTCCAGGCGCGAAAGGCGAGCGGGGCTTTCGGGGTGAGGATCAGCGGCAGGGCGGCGGTGGCCCCTTCTGCCGCGAGGCTGGCAAGCCAGAAGCGCAGGTCAAGTTCGGCTTTGATCGGCCACCAAGCCGAGATGATCAGGCCACTCAGGCTGGGAAAGCGCTGGGCGAGCAGGTGGTCAAGGTGGCTGGCGATGGATTGGGCCGCAGCTTGGCGGGTGGCGACGGCGAGGGCGGCGCGCTCGGTCAGCAGGCGGGTGCGTTCGACTTTGCGCCACCGTGCGACGTCAGTGGCTTGTTGCGGGTCGATATGATCGGGGTCAATTTCCTGCGCAAGGCAAGCGGGGGAGGCGTAGGGGCGGGGCGCTTGGGTCATGGCGATGTGAGCCGGGCGAGGGCCGTTTGGGCCTCGGCCAAGATCGTGGCGATGCGCGCGGCGGCGGTGGGCAGGGTGGTGATCAGCGCAGCACTTTGGCCGGCGTAATTGGGCATGGCTTCGAGATTGCCCGTGGTGATGCGCAGCGGGCTGTCGGTGCTGTAGCGCAGCAGCGGGCGGCCATCCTCATGGGCAATGATCTCGCGCGGCAGGGTGTCGGGGTGGTGGCCTGTCAGGGTGTGGCCGATGGCATCGGTGACGGAATTGCGGATGACGCGCACCGGCGCGTTCGGCGGCCAGTTCAGTGCGAAGATGTCGGTGTAGACGGTATCCTCGGCAGAAGCCGCCAGCACGCGGGCTTTGTGGTCATCATGTGCGAAGGATTCTTCGGTGGCGAGAAAGGCGGTGCCGCAGTGGATGGCTTGGGCCCCCAAGGCGCGGGCGGCGATGAGGCTGGCTCCGGTGGCAAAACCGCCTGAGGCGACGATGGGGAGGGCGCTTGCGCGGGCGACCTGCTCGACCAAGATCAAAGCGGCGGCGGTGCCGTGGACATGGCCGCCCGCCTCGACACCTTGCACGATCAGCACATCTGCTCCGGCGGCTTCGGCTTCTAGTGCTGCTTGCAGCGAGCCTACTTGGTGCAGCACAAGGCAGCCAGCGGCTTTGGCGCGCTGGATGGCTGCGGGGACGGGGTGCCAGAAGAAACACATGGCGGCGACTTTTTTCGCAAAGCAGGCGTCGAGTTCGGCGTCGAGCAAAGCGGGGTCGGTTGCGGCGGGGATCAGGTTGACGGCGAAAGGCATTGTGGTGCGGGCGCGGATGGCGTCGATTTCCCGCGCGATGAGCTCAGGGGATTCGCGGACCATCCCGAGGATGCCGTAGCCGCCTGCGTTTGCGACGGCTGCAACGAGGTCTGATCGGGCAACGCCGCCCATGCCTGCCAGCAGGATCGGGTGCTCGCAGCCAAGCAGGTCGCAGACGGGGGTGCGCAGGTTCTGATGCGTGGGCAGGGGGTTAGGCATGATTTGCCTCGTGCGTTAGGGTTTCGAGAAGCACATCACGCAGGATCAGGGCGTGGGTGTGATTGGTATCGCGGGCGGCGTAGATCAGGGTGACGGGGCCTTTGCGGCACCACTTCAGCGCTTCGGCGAGGGGTTCGGGCGTGGCGGTCAGTTCGGCGCGGTAACGGGCGGTGAAATCGGCCCATTTGGCGGGATCGTGGCCGAACCATTTGCGCAGGTTGGGGCTGGGGGTGGCGGATTTGAGCCAAGCCTCAATCGGCAGATCGGATTTGGCGATGCCGCGCGGCCAAAGGCGGTCGACCAGCAGACGGGCTCCAAGCGTGGGTGTGCCTGCGCGGATGTCATAGGCGCGGATAAGGTGGATTTGCGGTGGCTTGATCTGGCGGGTGGAGTTGGGCGGCATCGCGGTCACTCTATGACAGGGCTTACGGTAGGCGCGCGGAGTGGGGAATGTAAATGCCGCGTTATCGACGGGGTTTCGTGAAATCCGACATTGCGTTGCTGCGATGCGCTGAGCCGGGTGCGCTGCGCTGCGGCGGAAGCGGTGTCTTGTGGCGGTGATCTGGGACTTGTAAGGCTGCGATATGATCAAAAGAATGTCCTACATCTTACATGCCCGCGCGACACTGGCCTTGGGGCTGCCGCTGGTGGGCAGTCATTTGGCGCAGATGGCACTGCATGTCACCGATACCGTGCTGTTGGGCTGGTATGGGGTGAATGAACTCGCCGCCGTGGTGCTGGCAACTTCGACGTTCTTCGTGATTTTCATCCTTGGCGCGGGGTTTGCGCAGGCGGTTTTGCCGATGGTTGCCACGGCGGTAGGGCGCGGCGATGAGGGCCAGGTGCGGCGCGATACAAGGATGGGGATGTGGTTGTCGATTGGATTCGGTTTGCTGACGTATCCGGTGTTTTGGTGGTCTGAGGCGTTGTTGCTGGCCCTAGGGCAGCGGCCTGAAGTTTCGATTTTGGGGCAGGATTTTCTGCGGATCGCGGGGCTCGGGATGATCCCGGCGCTGTTGGTGATGGTGTTGAAGAATTACCTAGCGGCGTTAGAGCGCACGCAGGTGGTTTTGTGGGTGACGCTGGCGGCGGTGGGGGTCAACCTTGTGCTGGCCTATGCGTTGATCTTTGGCCATTGGGGTGCGCCGGAATTGGGCGTGCGCGGGGCGGCGATAGCCTCGGTTCTGGTGCAGTCTTTGACGGCTCTGGCGCTGGCGATTTATGCCGGTTGGCTGCCAGAACTGCGGCATTTCCGGCTGTTCCAGCGGTTTTGGCGCCCCGATTGGCAAGCTTTGCATCAGGTGTTCCGGCTGGGGTGGCCGATTGGGGTGACTTCGCTGGCCGAGAGCGGGTTGTTTCAGGCGACGGCGCTGATGATGGGCTGGATTGGCACGGTGGAACTGGCAGCGCATGGCATCACCATGGAGGTCGCGGCACTGTCGTTCATGGTGCATCTGGGGTTGTCCAATGCCGCGACGGTGCGGGCCGGGCGGGCAGATGGCGCGGGTGACGCCCAAGGCCTGCGCGATGCGGCCAAGGTTGCGATTGCGCTGTCGATCGGGTTTGGCGCGGTGATGGTTGTGCTGTTTCTCAGCTTTCCAGTGGCGATTATTTCGCTGTTTCTGGACGAGAGCAAACCGCAGAGCGCTGAGATCATTGCCTTTGGTGTCACGCTGCTGGCGATGGCAGCGCTGTTTCAGATGGCGGATGCGATGCAGGTGATGGCGCTGGGCTTGCTGCGGGCGATCAAGGACACAAGGGTGCCGATGATTGCGGCGGCGGTCAGCTATTGGGGGATCGGGATTCCCTGCGGCTATTTCCTCGCGTTCCATGCTGGAATGGGCGGCATTGGTTTGTGGGCAGGGCTGGTGATTGGGCTGGTGTTCGCGGCAGTGACGATGATGTGGCGGTTCTGGCACCGGGTGCGGTGATTACTCCGCCGCTTCGCCCTTCATCAGACGCTCGGCCTTTTTGCGCACCAGAACGGAGCGAAGGTCGTGCATGGCGAGAAGCAGAAGGTCGGTAACTTCCTCTAACTGCGCGTCCGAGGCTTTGGACTGTACCCATTGCGTCGTCAGGTTCATGTGATCGACGGCGCGCAGGATATCATCGACATCGCGGGCGGCCAGCATGGCTTGGCGCTTGGCGACCCATTTGCCGATCATCGTGATTTCATCCGGCGTCAGTTTGTGGTCGCCATGCGGCTTGATATTGCCGTTCTTGACGTTGACCAGCGCGATTTCTTCCATGTCGATGCGGCGCTGGCGGTTTTCGGTATCAACCCGGAACACGGCAGCACCGTTGTCACGGATGCGGAAGTAGAACTCGGGCAGATCGGATGACATAGCGTCCTTCAGGTCAGCGTGGCGCAGAAATTCTGGATGCGGGTGCAGGCTTCGCGCAAAGTCTCGTCCGCCGTAGCGTAGCTGACGCGGAAGTTTGGCGATAGACCGAAGGCAGCACCAAACACCACGGCGACGCCGGTTTCTTCCAGAAGGGCGGTGGCAAAGACCTCGTCATTGCTGATCTTGGTGCCTGCGGCGCTGGTTTTGCCGATGCAGCCGGAAATGTCGGGGTAGACGTAAAACGCGCCTTCGGGTTTCGGGCATTTGATGCCGCGGGCGTCGTTCAGCATCGAAACCACCAGATCGCGGCGGCGTTGGAAGATTTTGCGGTTGGGGGCAAGGAAGTCTTGCGGGCCGGTCAGGGCCTCCAACGCCGCATATTGGCTGACCGAGCACGGGTTTGAGGTGGATTGCGACTGGATCGTGCCCATGGCTTTGATCAGATGTGCGGGGCCTGCGGCATAGCCGATGCGCCAGCCAGTCATCGCATAGGATTTCGACACACCGTTGCAGGTCAGGGTGCGGTCGTAGAGTTTCGGCTCAATCTGCGCGGGGCTGGTGAATTCAAAGTCGTCGAACACCAGATGTTCATACATATCATCGGACATGATCCAGACATGCGGGTGTTTCAGCAGCACATCACACAGGGCGCGCAATTCGGCACGGGTGTAGCCCGCGCCCGTCGGATTGGACGGCGAGTTGAAGATGAACCACTTGGTTTTCGGCGTGATAGCGGCATCCAACTGCGCGGGCGTGAGTTTGAAATCGGTGTCGATGGTGGCCACAACCGGAACCGGAGTGCCGCCCGCGAGCAACACCATGTCTGGGTAGCTGACCCAATACGGCGCGGGGATGATCACCTCGTCACCGGGATTACAGGTGGCCATCAAGGCGTTGTACAGCGTCTGCTTGCCGCCCGCGCCGACGGTGATTTGATTGGGCGCATAGGTCAGGCCGTTCTCACGCGCGAATTTCTCGCAGATCGCCTTTTTCAGCTCCGGGATGCCATCAACGGCCGTGTAGCGGGTTTTTCCTGCATCAATTGCACGCTTGGCGGCATTGCGAATATTAAGGGGGGTGTCAAAATCCGGCTCGCCCGCGCCCAGACCGATCACGTCGCGGCCAGCGGCTTTGAGCTCGGCTGCCTTGGTGGTGACGGCGATGGTGGGCGAGGGTTTGACGCGGGCGAGGGTGTCGGACAGGAAGGCCATGGGGCGGGCTCCGAGGGCTGGTTTGCAATTTTCGCCTCATTGCCATAGGATGCACCCCCTACGCAATCAAGCGATATCACCTTATGGAGAGGCAAGATGGCAGAAATCAACAACGAGACTTGGTATAGCGAAGCCGCTGCAACCTTCGGCGACAGGCTGGAGGCTGCGCGCGAATCCTGTGGCATGAGCCAGACCGAGTTGGCGCAACGGCTTGGCGTGCGCGACACCACGATCATAAGCTGGGAGGCCGACGCATGGGAGCCGCGCGGCAATCGCTTGCAGATGTTGGCCGGGATGCTGAATGTCTCGCTGATGTGGCTGCTGTCGGGGCGGGGCGAAGGCGTGGCCGCGCCCGATGCACGCGAGCCGCTCGCTTTGCCTGCGCGCAGCGTGTTGGCCGATATCACCCGTCTGCGTCGGCAAATGCAGACGCTGGGTTTAGAGCTGACGCAGGCCGAGCAGAAACTTGCAGTCGAATTGCGAGGGATGGCACAATGAGGGAAACCGAAGAAGCGCGGCTGAAGCGGATGGCGATGCGCAGCTGGCGGCGTGGCATGAAAGAGATGGATTTGATTTTGGGCCCCTATGCGGATGCGCATTTGGCAGGGATGAGCGAAGATAGGCTGGTTGTTTTCGATAAACTTTTAGAGGAAAACGATCAGGACCTGTTGCCATGGGTGTTGGGGCAGAACCCTGCACCCGGCTATCTAACGGAATTGATTGCAGAAATTGGCGTCTATGCGCGGGGGCGGCTGGCTGTGCGGTAATTTGCGCCAAAATCGTGGCGAGTTTACGATATGTTTTTGTTTTATGCCGATTCTATCCGCAGGTGCCATCGCTCGCGGAGTTAACAAATGAGTTTAAATGACCCCCTGCTGGACGGCTCGCAAAAGCTGTTGATGGCGGGCTATCTCGACAATCTGGCGTTGCTGGAGCGGCTGCATCGGCTGCTTTTGGACGTGATCAAGGATGAATTTGAACGGGTGGCGGTGCTTGAGATCAACTCGGTTCAGGCTTTGCTGTTGTTCAACATTGGCGAGAATGAGGTGACGGCGGGCGAGTTGAAATCGCGCGGCTATTACCAAGGCTCGAACGTGTCATATAACCTGAAAAAGCTGGTCGAACTGGGCTATATGCACCATCAGCGCTCGGAGATTGACCGCCGTTCGGTGCGGGTGCGGCTGTCGGAAAAGGGCCGCCGGGTGCGCGGGATGCTCACCGATCTGTTCCAGCGCCATGCCGAAGGACTGGCGAAGCGGGGTCTGGTCGATGCCAATAACATGGAAAACATGAACCAATCGCTGAAGCGGATGGAGCGGTACTGGACCGAACAGATCCGGTATATTTACTGAACGGGCGGTTTGGCGAAGGCCAAAATCGCCAGGCCGCTGCGGGCTAGAATGGCCCGAGCGTGGTTAACGCCAAAACCGGGAATAGGTGGCAAACCGCCCCTGTAGCTTTGCCAGAAGGCGAAGTCCCAACCCGGTTGGGGTATCGGTGCCTGTGGCCAAGCGGTGGATCACCACTTCGGGCGGGCAGGGCTTGCGGCTGACCGGATCGTAATAGCGCGGATAGGCGATCAGGGCGGCGTGGGCGAGGGCGAGAAGGCTGGGGCGGGGCAGCGGATGGCCATCTTTGGCTTGTTTGCGCCGTGCCGGGATTTGGCCCAAGTCTTGGGTCAGGCCCCATCCGGCATAAAACGGTGCGCCAACGCAGGTGACGCGTTTGCCGCGCAGCAGAGCCTCGAAGCCAAGCAGCGAAGTCATGGTGACGACGGCGTCACAGGCCTCGATCAGTTGAATCGGGTCGGCGTGGTGGGCAATGACATTTGCCAGACCGCGCAGAGTGGCGTCTGGAATGGTGCCGGGGCGCAGGCCAGCCTCAACATCGGGGTGGGGTTTGTAGATGATTGTCGCGTTGGGATGGGCGGAACGGGCGGCTTGCAGCAATGCAAGGTTGGTACGGATATCGCCTGCACCAAGGCGGATTGAAGCGTCATCCTCGACCTGACCGGGAACAAGCACGCGCATGCCTTCGGGCAGATCGGGCAGGCTGCCGGAGAGGTTATATTTCGAAAGCCGCGCGGCGATCAGGGCGGCGATCAGCTTTTCAGTGCGGCGCGCGGCATCAGGGGGCAGCGGGGTTTGGATCAGCTGTTCAAGGCGGCTTTCGCGGGTGGGATCGTAGTAGATGCCGAGATCGTCGGTGACGAGGGAAAGCGGTGGTACGAGTTCGGCACCCAAGCCCCGCGAGCGCAGGAAACCATCCTCAACCCGGCGGATGGTCAAGGTTTCGGGCAGGTCAGCGGGCTCTTTGCCTGCCCAGACGAGCAGACCCCGGCCCGTGGCGCGGGCTTTGGCGATGGCTTTCGTAGGATTATCCTGAAAAATCATCGACTTTTCGCGACCGAATACGGCTTGCAACCGGGCGCGCTTCCACACGCGCATCCCAAGCGCGACATGACCAAGCCGATCTTCGCGGTGGGCGCGGGCTTCGGCCTCTAGTTGATCGACAGCCTCTTCAAAGCTGCACAACCGGTTACGGCAGGGATCGACCCAAGTGGGCGCGAGGATCATCGCGGCGGCGAAAAGCTGGGTTTTGGTCAGGACGCGTTTGCGGCGGTCGATGGGGAAAGCGTCAGAAGTCAGGCCCCATCCTGCGTAGAACGGCTGGCCGAAGACGTGGGGACGGTGGCCTGCGAGAACAGCCTCGAACCCGAGTTGCGAGGACACTGTGTAGACGGCGATGGCACCCTCTAGAAGCGCCCAAGGCGATACGGGGCTTGTCAGCAGGCGGATGCGGTCGGTTTGATCGGCGGCGGTGAAATGGCCGCGACGCAGGCCGAGTTGCGTCTCGGGATGGGTCTTGATCACAATGCGGGCAGTGGGGTGTTCGCTTTGCGCGGTCGCCAGCATCTCGGCAAAGCGGGCGGCATTTGCCCCGGAATGGCGGATCGAGGCATCGCCTGTGGTTTGATCCACCACCAGCACATAGCCAGGAGCGGGCAAGGGAGCGTCTGCGCGGTGAAGGTTGTATTTTGACAAGTCTAGGGTGCGGATTCTGGCAATACCGTCCCTTGCGCGGGCCAATAAGTTCGAATCGTCTAAGGAGTGTTTGGCGAGGATCGTCTCTAGCATAGACGGGGTGCCACTGTCGAAATATACGCCGAGGCCGTCGATCAGTAGGCCCAAGGGCGCATCGCCCAAGCGACCGGGGCGGATGGAACGCAGAAAAGCATCCTCGACACGGATCAATGGTACATTATAGCGTGCTGCAATCGCCTCACCGCGCCGCGCGTAGGGCGAGCGGCCCCAGACCACCACGCCATCCTCGGGGCCGGGCAGGCTGAGGCACAAGTCATACCCGGCCAGCGCGAGTATCCGGCGCAGGTGGGGTTGGCGCAGGAAGCCCGCGTTGTAATAGAAAAGCCGCCGGGGAATGATCCCGGCGGCTTGGCTGTTGGGTCCGGCTACGGTCAAGACCCGCTCATTGCCCCGTGGTGGCGATGTTGTTGGCCGCAGCAGTCGAGCCCGAAATCGCCGACAGGGTTTTGGTCCACTGCACGAAGGGCGCTTCGGTGACATAGACGGTGTCGCCGTCGCGGATCAGGAAGTCGCGCGCCTCAAACATGCCAGTTGGTTGAGTAAGATCAAGCACATAGACCATGCGCTGATCGCCTTTCAGATCGCGGCGACCCAGCACGGAATTGGCAACTTCGGCGGGCTCGTTGCGGAACACGAACACCCCGGTGGGGTCTGCGGTGCCGGTGTTCAGGCCGCCAACGGTGGCCAAAGCCTCAATTGCCGAGAGGGTTTGGGTTTCAAACGGGATCTTGCTTTGCGAGCCAGTGGCCCCCATCGCCACGAAAGAGCGGGTGTCTTTCTCGACGGTGATTTTGTCACCGGGACGCAAAGCGATATCGAGACCGGGGTTGGAGTAGAGGTCTTCCAGCCAAATCGAGCCGGTCTTATTGCCGCGCGTGACCCGCACGATGGCAACGGCAGGTTCAATCGTCACGCCACCCGCCTTTGAAAGCATGGCGGACAGCGTGCGGGTTGGGCGTTCAATCGGGAACACACCGCTGGCCCCGGCGAAACCGGAAACCGAGACGGTCGAACCATCGCCAGCCAGACGCTGCACCGAGATTTGCGGATCAGGCGTCTGGGTGTCGAGCTTTTTGGTTATAATGTTGCGCAAACCGTCGGGCGACTGTCCCGCCGCTTTGATTTTTCCGGCATAGGGCACGAAAATGTAGCCTGCACCATCGACCTGAATCTCGGTCAGGGCGGAAACGCGTTGCCCGGTATTGCCGAGCAGCGGATCATCCTTGACGTTTTCATAGATCGTCAGGCCCAGCACATCCCCCGGCGAGATCACATCTGATCCGACCACCCCGGCATTGCGGAAAGCCGAACTGAACCCCAGCGCGGGCGTCACGGCGGTGGCGCGGGTCACCCGCGCGTTGACCGTCACGATGAAGGCGTCGCCCTGTTTCAGGACCGAGCCTTTGAAGATTTCTGCCTTGTTGGGGCCAGAGCGCGGCAGGCCACAGGCCCCGACCGCACCGACAAGCGCCACAAGGGCAAGGGCTTTCGCCCCCCTCGTTCCGGTAATTTTCACTGCCCGGGCTCCTTTAACTGGATTTGCCTCAAGTTTTGCCTGCAAGGCTACAGAAAGACGAAACAAAATGCCAGTCTTGCTTTTTTTGTTCACTTAACGAGGTGCAACTGTTGCCGTGGTGCCGCTTTGCCCGAAGTAAGCGCATCGTAGGGGTCTTCCGGTTGCAGCATCATATCTACCACCTGTCGTAGCAATTCACGCCGCCCGCGCGCACTGTAGAAGCCGCCCGGCACTTGGCTGGTTTCCAACAAATAGTGGCGATAATCGCGGTAAGCGCGGCTGTCGGGGCGGGTGGGCAGGGTGAAGAAGTCTTTCAGGCTTTGGGTGGAGACGAATTCAGGTTTGGCATAGACCGCAGCACCAAAGGTTTTTAGCGGCAATCCGCGCCACAGAACTTGCTGGGCGGCGGTAGAATTCACTGTCACGGCAGAGCGGGCGTGGTTCAAAAGCGCCGCCAATTTGCCGCCGCGCACGAAATGCACGCGAGAGGTCACGCCATGCAGGGCGGCCAAGCGTTTGATTTCACGCGCAACGGGGACACGGCCATCTTCCAAAGGGTGGGCTTTGAAGACGATGTGGTGATGCGGGGCGGCACCTTTGGCGAAGCCTTCGATCACCAGCGCCAGAAACTCGGTCATGGTTTTGAACGGCGAGTGCATTTGAAAGCTGGCGTCATGTTCCAGTTGCAGCAGCACCAGATGATAGGGGAAGCCGCCGTGTTTGATGCGGAAAGTGGCGGCGATACGCTCCCAGCGATGCACGGGCAGCAGCACAAGGCGTTTGACATAAAGCCAGAATTCTTGCCGCACGCTTAGGGCGCGATGCGGTCGAAAATTGCGATAATCCCAAAATCCGGTCATTACGAACCAATGATAGAGCGCGCCCCAGAACATATGCTGGCGCATGTCACCCCACCGGGCGGGGGCGTCGGGGAGTTCCATGTCCAAAGCCTCGAGCGCCTTTTGCATCTGCGGCACGGACATCTGCATCAGCCGCGAATTGCCGTTCGAGCCGCCACGTTCATAGCTGATCCAATAGGGCCGCAGATAGCCTTCCTCAAACACATGTACCGTTATGCCGGCGGCGCGGGCGGCAGCGACAGCTGTGGCATGGATGGGCCGGGTGTCGCCATATAGCACGATATCGGTGATTTGCTTTTGCTCGATCACCGCGCGGAAGGCCAGCGGCCAGTCTTGCAGCGTGCCTTTATAGGCGATGTAGCTGTCATCGCTGGGCCAAAGCGCGCGGTCGCCCCGGTTGAAGCCCACGCGCCAGACCTGCGCGCCTGCGGCTGTCAGCATTTTGCCAAGGCGATGGAAATACGGGCCATGCGGACCCTGCAAAAACAGAAAGCGGCGATCTTGAGCTGAACCTGACATGTTTCTCGCGTTTTTAGTCTGCCTGCGCCGGAGGGTTCCAGAATAGAAGGGGAAAACTGCGGCTTTGTGAACCGTTACCGTAAAAGCGCGGCGAATTTGAGGCGATTGCGCAAGCCGGGCGCAGACGGTAGCTTTGCGGCAAATCATGAGGGCTATGCTATGTTTACCGGAATTGTCACCGATATGGGCGAAGTGCTGGAGTTGGAGCAGCGCGGCGATCTGCGGGCGCGGATCGGCACAGTCTATGATGTTGACCGTGTGGATATAGGCGCGTCGATTGCCTGCGAGGGGGTTTGCCTGACCGTGGTGGCGCTGGGAACAAGCCCGCGCAACTGGTTTGATGTGCAGATTTCGGCGGAATCGGTGTCAAAGACCAATCTGTCGGGGTGGAAGCCTGGCAAACGGCTGAACCTAGAGCGGGCGCTGAAAGTCGGTGATGAACTGGGCGGGCATATCGTCTCGGGGCATATTGATGGCGTGGCCGAGGTGGTGCGGATCGTGCCCGAGGGCGAGTCCGTGCGGGTGACGTTTCGCGCGCCAGAGGCTTTGGCGAAGTTTATTGCGTCAAAAGGCTCGGTTGCGCTGAATGGTACATCGTTGACGGTGAATGAGGTCGATGGCTGCGATTTCGGTATCAATTTCATCCCGCACACGCAGGCGGTGACGACTTGGGGTGAGGTCAAGCTGGGCGATAAGGTAAACCTGGAGGTCGATACCATGGCGCGTTATGTGGCGCGGTTGCGCGAGTGGGAGTAGGCTTCGCCGCACAGACCTTGTTCGGTTAAGCAGGCGGCGCGGCTCTGGCTTTCTGGCCCCTTTGGCGCTAAGGGCAAAGAGAGAGTTGCAGGAAGCCAGATCATGACCACACGCACGGAATACTCGGACGCAATCTCGTCCGTAGAAGAAATCATCGCAGACGCCCGCAATGGCCGGATGTTCATTCTTGTGGACCACGAAGATCGCGAAAACGAAGGCGATCTGGTGATTCCGGCGGAAATGGCGACGGCTGAGGCGGTGAATTTCATGGCGACGCATGGCCGCGGGCTGATTTGCCTGACGCTGACCGGAGCGCGGATTGATGCTTTGGGGCTGCCGCTGATGGCCTCGAAAAACTCCAGCCGTCATGAGACTGCGTTTACCGTGTCGATTGAGGCGCGTGAGGGGGTGGAGACCGGGATTTCGGCGCAAGATCGCGCGATCACGATTGCAGTGGCGATTGATCTGAAGTCGGCTCCGAGTGATCTGGCAACGCCGGGCCATGTCTTTCCGCTGCGCGCCCGCGATGGTGGCGTGCTGGTGCGCGCGGGGCATACCGAGGCTGCGACGGATATCTCGCGGCTGGCGGGCTTGAACCCGTCGGGCGTGATCTGCGAGATTATGAAGGATGACGGCACAATGGCGCGACTGCCCGATCTGGTGGCGTTTGCGCAAAAGCATAATCTGAAGATCGGCACGATTTCCGATCTTATTGCCTATCGTCGGCGGCATGACAATCTGATCAAGGAACGTTCCGTCAAGCGGGTGCAATCTGTGCATGGCGGCGATTGGCTGATGCGGATTTTCGCCGATGAAACTCATGGCGATGAGCATGTCGTGCTGACCAAGGGTGATCTTTCTGGCGATGGTCCGGTGCTGGCACGGGTGCATACGCTGAACGCGTTGGAGGATGTGCTGGGCATTGGTGACGATCATGTCGGCGATTTGCAGGGCGCGATGCGGGTGATTTCTGCCGAGGGGCGCGGGGCGATCGTGCTGCTGCGCGACACCTCGATGAAGGTGGAGGCGGGGGAAGTCAGCCCGCACACGCTGCGGCAATATGGTTTGGGCGCGCAGATTCTGTCGGCACTGGGCTTGAGTGCGATCACCTTGGTGACAAATTCCAAGGCGCCGAAAGTGGTGGGCCTCGATGCTTATGGGCTGTCGATTGTCGGCACCCGCGCGATTTCGGAGTAGATCATGGCTGCCAATGAAACCCGTTACACCCTGCCGTTGCCGGAATTTCGCGCGCCTGTGAAGCTGCTGATCGTGGTGGCCCCCTACTATAAAGACATCACCGATCAGTTGGTGGCAGGCGCGCAAGCTGTTGCTGCGGCTTGCGGTGCGACTGCCGAGATCATCGAAGTGCCGGGGGCGCTGGAAGTGCCGACGGCGATTGCTTTGGCCGAACGGATGGCGAAGTTTGACGGCTATGTCGCGCTCGGCTGCGTCATTCGCGGGGAAACGACGCATTATGATACCGTGTGCAATGACAGTTCTCGGGCGATTACCATGCTGGGGTTGCAGGGCGCTGCGATTGGCAATGGCATCCTGACGGTGGAAAACCGCAAGCAGGCAGAAGTGCGTGCCGAGGCGCTTGGGCAAAACAAAGGTGGCGGTGCAGCCGCTGCGGCCTTGCACCTGATCGCCTTATCGCGCAAATGGGCGACCGACACCAAGGGGATCGGTTTTCGTCCATGACTTCCAACACCGCCAAGCCTGACAAGAAGCAGATGAAATCAGCCGCACGGCTTTATGCCGTGCAGGCGTTGTTTCAGATGGAAGCCTCGGGACAGACCGTCGAGTCGATCCGGCGCGAGTTTGAAACCCATCGCTTCGGGGCGATTTATGATGGCGACGAGATGGCGGAGGGCAATGTCGATCACTTCCGCGCCGTGGTTGACCATGCGGTTAACTTTCAGGCGATGATCGACCAGATGACCGACCGGGCCTTGGTTGCGAAATGGCCGATTGACCGGATTGACCCGGTGATCCGGGCTTTGTTCCGTGCCGCTGGGGCGGAATTGACCCAGATGGTGACGCCACCGAAAGTCACGATCAACGAATATGTCGATGTCGCCAAGGCGTTCTTCCCCGAGGGGAAGGAATCGAAATTCGTCAACGCGGTGCTGGATCATATGGCGCGCGAAGCGAATCCCGAGGCATTTTAGGGTCCTAGGCCCATTAAGTTTCAGGGCCAAATCTTTTCCAAGGATATGGCTTTGGCGCGCGTCAAAGTCTTATCGGTTGTGAAAGGACTATGTGATGAAACATTTCTGGATGGCGGCGCTGATGCTGGCGGCTTGTGTGGAGACCGGGCAGGCGGGCACCGATTGGGTGCTGGCCTCGGTCGATGGCGCGGCGGTGGATTATACTGCAACGCTCAGCTTGGCCGAGCCGGGGCGGGTGGTGGGTCAAGCGCCCTGCAACCGCTACTTCGCCGATGTGACGCGGGACGGTGCGGCCTTTAAGCTGGGCATGATTGGCACCACCCGGATGGCCTGTTTGCAGATCAAGGGCGAAGCTGCGTTTTTCCAAACGCTTCAGGGCATCGAGACGGCTGAGGAGACGGCGGCGCAACTTGTGTTGACCGGGGCGGGGCATCAGATGGTGTTCATGCCCGCAACGCAGTGATCCGCCGATACAGAGATTTCGGCGCTGATCACGCGGCTTATGGGGCTGTTTCTGCGGTTTTGCGCAACACTGGCAGGTTGCCGCTACAGCCGAGCAGGCCAAAAGCCTTCAAATTTTGCGTGTTTAACGGGCCATCCAAGACCTTGGGGTTGGTTCCATCACGTTTCTGTAACACTGGGCGTGTTACAGGATTTGCGCAAAAACTCGCCGTAAATTTTCTGATTTCGGCGGAAAAATGATGTGAAATCATTTGCTTGGCATCTGGGCTTGAATGACCTCTCCCGATGAAACATTTGCACTTCAGCGCCGGAAAACTTCGGTGCAAGGGATAGATGTTGAAAGGACGGATCATGAAGAACGTAACTCGTATCGCGGCAGTATCCGCATTCGCTCTGGCTATGGGGTCGATGCCCGTCTTGGCACAGACAACGCTGTTGGGGTCGTCTGCGGTGAACGATCAGGTCGACGATTTGGCGATCAAAGCCAACCGTGACATGGCGCGCGGCAATGATGAGATGCGCTTTGGCAACCAGGATATGCGCCAAGGCATGTCGGGGTCGGCGTCGCTGGGCTATAGTGGCAAAACCGGCAATAATGAATCGCAAGAGTTTTCAGCTGGCGCGCGGTTGCGTTTCAACCAAGATCGCTTTGTGCAGACCCTCAGCTTTGTCGTTGACTATGCCGACGCCGATAACGTGAAGTCGAAAGAAGATGTTTTGGCGGTCTATGACGCCAACTATTACTTCACCGACAAGATTTACGGCTTTGTCTTGGGCCGGATCAATTCGGATGGCTTGGCGCAGGATGCGGTCGATCCTTCCACCTCGTTGTCGAAAGATGCGTTCTTGGGCTTTGGTCCGGGTTACCGTATCGTGAACAACGAGAACATCGCTTGGCGCGTGCAGGCCGGTGTTGGTATCAGCTATCTGGAATTCGGTGATGACCGCAGCACAACTGAATCTGCGGGAATCGTTTCGTCGCGCTTCTTCTATAAGATCAACGAAAACGTTTTTGCCAGCATGGACACCGATGTGCTGAAATCGGACACCGCACTGCGCATCGGCAACGACTTGGGCGTGAGTTTCAAGGTAACGGACGCGTTCTCGACGCGTGTCAGCTATCTGACGGACTATAACGACAGCCGCGCGATCCGCGCGGACAACAAACTGGGCGTGTCGCTGGTTTACGGCTTCTGATCACGGCCTGAGATGCGGAAAAGGGGACAGCGCGCGCTGTCCCCTTTTTCATGCGCTGGGTCGAAGTGGCGGGCCCGCAGCGGCCGTGACGGCGTGAATTTCCCGAGAGCCTGAGTGTTCAGGTTGGTCGCCAGGTAGCAAGACCAGGATCTTGCCAGAGCCAGCTCCCTCGGAGATGCTTATCGGCCACTGGAAAAGGGCCATACACGAGAAGAGCAGAACTCGCCAAGGCTGAATGTAGGCTTGCATGGGTGCGATAGCAAGGGCGTAGCATCGGGCCCGAGGGGCTTGCAGCGTGTTCACCTTTGGTTCATATTTTCCCAATGGATATCGAAGACATCTTGCCCGTGATGCCCGGCCAGCGCCTTGCGCGCGGGGTGTGCCGTGCCATGCGGCAGTTTGATTTCGTGACAGTGGAAGAACTGGTGCCGACCCCCGGCTTGCGGGTCGATGTGATGGCGCTGGGGCCCAAGGGCGAAATCTGGATCATCGAGTGTAAATCCAGCCGCGCCGATTATAGGGCGGATCAGAAATGGCAGGGCTACCTCGAATGGTGTGACCGATTTTTCTGGGCGGTGGATGGCGATTTTCCAATCCAGTTGCTGCCCGAGGCATCAGGTCTGATTATAGCCGACGCCTATGACGCAGCGATTGTGCGGATGGGGCCGGACACGCCGCTGAGCGCTGCCCGTCGCCGCGTGATGCTGCAAAAATTCGCCCGTCATGCAGCGCTGCGGCTGCAAAGTTACCGCGACCCCGGCGTCAGCGTTTTTTCTTGGGCTTAGCGCCACCGGCAATCGCCCGCGCGGCTTCGGCTGCTGCCATCAGTTCTTCGGCGATTTCTTCGGCCTCATCAGCGTCAAAATCCAAAGGCAGCTCAACGCCGCCATCCGCTTCGATATAGATCCGCACCATGCCCAGCTCGGTCGGGCCGATCTGGATGTTGGCTGCGATGTCGCTTTGCTTGTCGATGCCCATCTGGCTGTTCCTTTATCTTTGCATTGGGGTAACAAGCGGCGCAAACTTTGGCAATCCTGCCCTTGCAATCCCGCAAGCGTGGCGTTAAATCCCCGCTTGCGTGCCGCGTTAGCTCAGTTGGTTAGAGCGCTAGATTGTGGATCTAGAGGTCCCCCGTTCGAGCCGGGGACGTGGTACCATCCTTCCTTCAGCCTTGGTTAAAGCCCGCTTGTATCTGATTGCGGCTCTTGGCCCCAGCGCATTGCGGCTGTATGGTCGGCCTTCCAAGTGAAGGACCAAGCTATGACCCCCGAAGCAGCCCGCCGTATCCCCCTTGTTATTGCAGCAGAAATTGGCGCGACTGCGGAGCAGGTGATCTCTGCGATCACGCTCTTGGACGAAGGATCGACGGTGCCGTTCATCGCGCGTTATCGCAAAGAGGTGACGGGTGGCCTGGACGACACGCAACTGCGCAATTTGGCGGAACGGCTGGTCTATTTGCGCGAGTTTGAAGCGCGCAGGGCGGCGATTCTGGGTTCGATTTCTGATCAAGGCAAGCTGACCGATGCACTTTCGGGCGCGCTGGCGAAAGCTACAACCAAGGCAGAGTTGGAAGATATCTACCTGCCCTACAAACCGAAGCGCCGCACGCGGGCGATGATTGCGCGGGAAAATGGGCTGGCACCACTGGCCGAGGCTGTTCTGGCCGACCGGGCGGCGGACCCTGCGGTTTTGGCGAAGGATTTCGTGACCGAAGCAGTCGCGGATGTGAAAGCTGCCTTGGAGGGCGTGCGTGATATTATCGCCGAAGGGCTTTCCGAGGATGCAGCGCTTTTGGGTCGGCTGCGCGGCCATATGAAGCAGGTCGGGCGGCTGAACGCCAAAGGTGTTGCGGGCAAAGAGACCGAGGGTGCGAAGTTTTCCGACTATTTCGCCCATAACGAGGCTTGGGCGGGCGCGCCAAGCCACCGTGTACTGGCGATGCTGCGCGGGCAGAACGAAGGTTTTCTGACGGTTGATCTGGAGATTGACCCCGATGCACCGAAAGGCGACAGCCCGGCAGAGCGCGCCTGTGCCGCGGCATTGAACGTCTCGGGGCGCGGTTTGGGCGATGCTTGGCTGCGGGAAGCTGCGGCTTGGGGTTGGCGGGTCAAGTTGAAAACCTCGCTGACGCTGGATTTGATGAGCGAGTTGCGTGAGCGCGCCGAAGCCGAGGCGATTGCGGTTTTTGCGCGCAATTTGAAAGACTTGCTACTGGCGGCTCCGGCAGGCGGCAAGGCCACCATGGGGCTTGATCCGGGGATACGTACCGGCGTGAAGGTCGCTGTGGTCGATGGTACGGGAAAGGTTCTAGCGACCGATACCGTCTATCCGTTCCAGCCGAAAAACGATCTGCGCGGCGCGCAGGCGGCGATTGCGCAGGCGATTGTCAAGCACGGGGTGAAGCTGATCTCCATCGGCAACGGCACGGCGAGCCGCGAGACCGAGAAAATGGTGGCTGATCTGTTGTCGCTGTTGCCCCAATCTGACAAATTGGGGGCGGAAAAGCCGATGAAAGTCATCGTGTCCGAGGCGGGGGCTTCGGTTTATTCGGCGTCAGAGTTGGCAGCGAAAGAATTTCCGGGGCTGGACGTGTCTTTGCGCGGGGCGGTTTCCATCGCGCGCCGACTGCAAGATCCACTGGCAGAATTGGTTAAGATTGAACCGAAAGCCATTGGTGTCGGCCAGTATCAGCATGATGTCGATCAGCACCGCTTGGGCCGCAGCCTGGAGGCCGTGGTGGAAGATGCGGTGAACGCGGTTGGCGTCGATTTGAACACCGCCTCGGCGCATCTTCTGGCACGGATTTCCGGCGTAGGGCCGGGGTTGGCCGAAGCGATTGTCAGCCATCGCGACGCCAATGGGCCGTTCCAAACCCGTCGCGAGTTGCTGAAAGTAGCACGGTTGGGACCAAAGGCGTTTGAACAGGCGGCAGGGTTCTTGCGAATCTCGGGCGGAAAGGAACCGCTGGACGCAAGTTCGGTTCACCCGGAAGCCTATGATGTGGCTCGGAAAATCATCGCGGCTTGCGGGCGGGATATTCGCGCGCTGATGGCGGATGCCTCGGCGTTGAAGGGCCTTGATCCGGGCCGCTTCGTCGATGCGAAGTTTGGTCTTCCAACAGTGAAAGACATTCTCGCCGAATTGGAAAAGCCCGGTCGCGACCCGCGCCCCAGCTTCAAAACTGCGACCTTTGCCGACGGCATTGAGGACATCAAAGACCTCAAACCCGGCATGATGCTGGAAGGCACCGTCACCAATGTCGCGGCATTTGGCGCTTTTGTGGACATCGGCGTGCATCAGGATGGCTTGGTGCATGTCAGCCAGTTGGCGGATAAATTCGTCAAAGACCCGCATGAAGTGGTTAAGGCGGGCGATGTGGTCAAGGTGCGGGTGGTTGAGGTGGATGTGGCGCGCAAGCGCATTGGCCTGACGATGAAATCCGACAGCGGCGAGGCGCGCGAGCAGGTGCGGGAACGTCAGCAATATCGTGCGCCACAGCCGCAGCGGGGCAAGCCGCTGCCAACGTTGGCAGGGTCATCGGGCGGCAGCAGTGCCTTCGCCGATGCGTTGAAGGGCAAATTCAACAGCCGTTAACGCAGGCCCAACCCGGCTTTCATCAGCGTTTTGCGCACTGGGGCTATGGAATATAACGCATTCAGCGCACCTGCGCGCAGATCGCGCAGAAATTGGCCTTCGATCATCGCGGCACGGTTCAGCGCATCAATGCCCGTCACCCGCGCCTGTATGTCAAAATGACGGCGGCGGTGGTAGGTATCCAGCATCTTGGTACTGCCGAGATTGGCAGGATCGGCCTGCGCCAACTCCAGCAGCACGGCCAGATCAGCAAGGCTCATGTTCAGCCCCTGCGCGCCGATCGGGGGCACGACATGTGCGGCTTCGGCCATCAGGGCAACCCGCTCACCCGCCATCCTTGCGGCGATTTGGCTGATGATCGGCCAGACCGAACGCCGCGCGGCGAGGGTCAGCGGGCCGAGAATTTGGCAGGACCGCGCATTGATCGCGGCCTCGAAATCTGGAACAGGCAGGGCGGCGAGGCGCTGCACTTCCGGTCCGGTTTCCATCCAGACCACGGCAGAGCAGGGCAAGCCATTGCGGTCGGGCAGCGGCACGAGGGTGAAGGGGCCGCCAGAGCGGTGAATTTCGGTTGAGACGTTATCATGCGGGATGGGGTGGGTGACGGCAAAGGCCAGCGCTTTTTGGCCATAACGCGTGGTTTTGATGGGAATACCAAGCGCTTCGCGCATGGTAGAGGCCCGACCGTCTGCGGCAATCACCAGTTTTGCGCTGACTTTGCGGCTATCAGACAGCGTCACCAAAGCCTCAGATTCGCGGGTCAGCAGGGTGGTCGTCGCGATGCCGGGCAAGAAGCTGACATTGGGCAGATCGGCCAACCGGGCGACCATCTCACGCCGCAGCAGCCAGTTTGGCAGGTTCCAGCCGAAGGGGGCATCGGAAAGGTCAGCGGCGTTGAAGTCTTTGATAACGCGGGGTTCTATGATCTCGCCACCCGCATCAATGATGCGCATGATCTGCAGGGGGGCGGCGAAGGGTTCCAGCAGTGCCCACAGACCTGCGGCCTGCAACACGGGAACCGACGGCTGCAAAAACGCGGTGGTGCGCAGGTCTGCGCCATCGGCCTCGGCACCTGTTACGGGGGGGCTGGGGTCGGCGCAAACGACCGAAAAACCAGCGCTGCCAAAGGCGGCGGCGGCGGCGAGGCCCGCGATGCCACCGCCAGAGATCAGGATATCGGTGGAAATGCGTGTCATTTCGGCTCCTTTACCACCTAATTTAGTGAGATCGCGGCGGAAAGCGAGGCGACAAAGCGTCTCGGCTCAAGCCTAGACCAGTGCGGCAAGAAAACCTGCCAGATCATCGGTGTGATGTTGAATATGCAGCGCTTTCATGGCTTTAGGCGCGACATGCACGGTTTTCATCCCCATCTGATGTGGAGCCATCAGGTTGCGCGGATCATCTTCAAACATCGCGGCCGTTGCGGGATCAAGGCCGTCTTGCGTAAAGATCGTCTCGAAGGCGGCACGTTCAGGTTTGGGGCGAAAACCCGCGTGTTCCACACCGTAAACCGCATCAAACAGGCCCGACAATCCGCGCGCTTCCAACACGCGATGGGCATAGGGCGCGCAGGCATTGGTGTAGACAATGCGACGGCCAGGCAGGGCGCGGATTTGGGCAGCAAGGTTAGGATCAGCGGGAAGCACCGTGAAATCAATATCATGCACATCAGCCAAGTATGGCGCAGGGTCGATGTCATGCTCGCGCATCAGGCCAGCAAGCGTCGTGCCGTAACTGTCCCAATAGTGCTGACGCAAGCGGTCCGCCTCGGTCTTGCCAACGCCTAGGGCGCTCATCACCCAAGCCGTCATCCGCAGCTCGATCTGATCGAACAGCCGGAACTGCGGCGGATATAGCGTATTGTCCAGATCGAAGACCCAAGACGTGACATGTTGAAACTGTTTTTTCATCCAGCAGGGATAGCCTGAAGCTTTCAGCGCAGCAATCGCTTGATCCTGCGGCGTGGGCGTTTAGTGTCGCCCGACAAGGAGGAGCCCACGCCGTGCAGAAGGACGCTTACACATTAATTCTCGACTCGATCGAGGCCGGGATTCACAAACCGGGAGATCGGTTGGTCGAATCGGAGTTGGCCGAGCGGCTGGGGGTGTCGCGCACTCCGGTGCGTGAGGCGTTGCAACGTCTTGAAACCCAAGGCATGTTGACGCGGGATGGCCGCAGTTTGATTGTGGCCTCGCTGGATCACAACCAGTTGGCGGAACTTTACGTCGTGCGCACCGAATTGGAAGGTCTGGCGGCGCGGTTGGCGGCGCGGCATGCCTCGGATGAGGAAATCCGGGTGCTGCGCGACATGGTCGAGGAGGATCGCGCGCTGCTGGGCGGTGACCCCCGTGCGCTTAGCCGGGCCAACAAGCGGTTTCACCGGCTGATTCACCTTGCCAGCCACAATCGCTTTCTGGTGCAGCAATTGGATTTGGTACACCGCTCGATGGCGCTGATGGCGACGACAACTTTTGCGGCTGCCGGTCGTGATGAAGTGGCTCTGGCCGAGCATGATCGGATCGTCCACGCCATTGAAGCCCATGATGGTGAGGCAGCCTATTTGGCGCTGAAATCGCATATCTCGAAGGCATTCGAGACAAGGTTGCGGGTTGATTCGGGCGAATTGAAAACCAGATAGACGTTTATAACCAATCTGTTACAGGTCGAAATGGCCGTGGCTGGTTTTATCCCAGTAAAACGGTTTGGTCATCAACTCCCAGAGTGCCTTGTAGGCGGCGAGGGTCGCCAGCGGATGATACAGCGTCAGTGTCAGTGCCCACAGCGGGTTCAGCCCGTGCTTGGTGCGACGCATCCCGGCGATGTCAAAAATGATCGACAATGCGGCGGTTGCCATCATGGCAAAGTAGATCACCCCGAAAGCTGTGGCACCGATTGCGGCGGGCAGCGGGTGCTGAAACCCGAGCGGGATCAACCACAGCGACCACAGCAAAGGCGCCAGAAGGGTTTGCAGGACCGAGCCCAAGAACTGCACCTGAAATCCGATGAAGCAACGCGGCCCGAGTTGCTGCCACAACAGGCGCGGGTCGCGCATATGGGTGATCCAGGTCATCGTATAGCCCTTGATCCAGCGCGAGCGTTGTTTGACCCAAGGGAAAGAGCGGCAGTTGGCTTCTTCAAACGTCGTGGTGTCGATCAACTCGGTGCGGTAGCCGTGGCGGAACAGACGCATGCCCAGATCGGCATCTTCGGTGACATTTTGCGCATCCCAGCCGCCGAGTTGTTCCAAGGCTTTGCGGCGAAAGAACAAAGTGGTGCCACCCAAGGGAATCGCCATGCCCATCCGCGCGATTCCCAGCAGGAACATGCGGAACCACGAGGCGTATTCGATGGTGAAACAGCGCGCCAGCCAGTTGCTGCGCGGGTTGTAATAGTCAAGCTGGCCCTGCAGGCAGACCACTTCGGGGCCGCGTTGGTGAAAACGCTCAACGATTTTGTGGATTTGATCAGGTTCGGGCGCGTCTTCGGCGTCATAAATCCCGACGATGGAGCCGCGACAATGATCCAGTGCGTAGTTCAGCGCCCTCGGTTTGGTTTTGACGCTGCCATCTGGCACCACGATCACCCGCATCCAGCCCGGCAAATCACTGGTGTTCAGCGCGTTGCGGGTCATCAGGTCTTCCTGTTCGACCACCAGCAGAATATCCAGCAACTCGCGCGGATATTCCAGCCGGTCCAGCCTTGCCGTCAGTTTTGCGGCGATGTTGCTTTCGCGGTAAAGCGCCACCATCACCGAAACCACGGGCAGGTGCGCGATCACGGCGGGGTTGCACGACTCTGATGCGGGCCGGTGCATCAGGATCAGAGCGATCAGCTTCATGATATTGGCAGAAAACAGGGCAGTCAACGCGACGGCAAACACCGCGACCAGTGTCGCAACAGGTTGAAATAGAGCCAAAATTGCAATGATGCTCGCCAGCATGGCTGCGGGGCGCTGCAAAGTGGTGCTGTGATAGGCGCGGCAGCTTTCCAAAGCGGGCACGCGGGTTTCCGAAGCATTGGCAAGTCGCGCGCCGTGCTGTGCCAATAGCGCGGATTCAATCTGCATCATCGGGGCGACGGCCATGGCCACGGGGCCAAAGCTGTCTTCCAGCCAAGCGCGGTGGCGGCGGAAAAGATCGGGATAGGCGGTGACGATCACCGTGGCTTGCCCAACCTTGCGCCACGGCAGCAAGCCTGACCGCAACGCTGTGACATGGTTAAGTTGCGCTGTCAGTCGCGGGTCGGGGGGCAGGGCCATCAAATCGACGCGGCCGACGCCCCAGTGCTGCGCGATGCAGTCATACAGCGCCTCGGGCGGCACGGCGCGACGTGCCAGCAACATATCGGCCAGATGCCGGCGGCGGTGACTATGCTGGGCGAGCACTTGCAGCATGACATGCGGCTGCACCAGCCCGTTTTGTATCAACCTGGCCGCCAAGGTTTGTAGCGTGGGCCGCGGCAACACCACCGGGTTCGGCGCAGCAATGCCGGGCAGGAAGCGGTGGATCGGGCGCAGCGGGGTGACGGACATCATTCCTCCGGGCAACCCGCAAAGATTGCACCGGAAGGATTAATGCTTGATTAACGGCGTCGGGAAACTTGCCACTTTAAGCCGTGCGGCGGGCGCGAATGGCTTCGGCAAATCGCTCAAACAGATAATAGCTGTCTTGCGGGCCGGGCGAGGCCTCGGGGTGGTATTGCACCGAGAAGATCGGCTTGCCATCCACCGCGATGCCGCAATTCGAGCCGTCAAACAGCGACACATGGGTTTCCGACACGCCTTTCGGCAGGGTCTGGCTATCTACCGTGAAGCCGTGGTTCATCGAGGTGATCTCAACCTTGCCGGTGGTCAGGTCTTTCACCGGATGGTTGGCACCGTGGTGGCCGTGGTTCATCTTGACGGTGATCGCTCCCAAAGCCAGCGCAAGCATCTGATGCCCCAAGCAAATCCCGAACAGCGGCAGATCGCGGGCCAACACACCCTGAATCATCGGCACGGCATATTTTCCCGTTGCCGCCGGATCACCGGGGCCATTCGACAGAAACACGCCTTCGGGGTTCAGCGCCAGCACGTCTTCAGCCGTGGCGGTGGCAGGCAGCACGGTGACTTCGCAGCCCGCCGAGGCTAGACAACGCAGGATGTTGCGCTTGGCACCGTAGTCGATTGCAACCACGCGCAGCCCCGCGACCTGACGCTTGGTATAGCCGTCCGGCCAAGCCCACAGTTGTTCGTCCCAGCGGTAAGACTGCGTACAGGACACGTCTTTCGCCAGATCAAGCCCGACCAGACCCTTCCAAGCCCGGGCTTTTGCAACCAGCGCGCCGATGTCAAACTTACCCTCGGGATCATGCGCCAAAGCCACATGCGGCGCGCCCTGTTGGCGGATGGCGCGGGTCAGACGGCGGGTGTCGATGCCTCCGATCCCAATGCGGCCCTTTTGCAGCAGCCAGTCTTGCAGATCAGCGGTCGAGCGCCAGTTCGACGGCTCGGTCGGGTCCCATTTCACCACCATCCCGGCGGCAAAAGGCGTGGCCGTCTCGTCATCCTCGACGTTCACGCCAGTGTTGCCGATATGCGGGAAGGTGAAGGTGACGACCTGACTTGCATAAGACGGGTCAGTCATGATTTCCTGATAGCCGGTCATCGCAGTGTTGAACACCAGTTCCGCCACGGTTTCCCCCACCGCGCCAAAGCCGTGGCCATAGAACACCGAGCCATCGGACAGCGCGATACAGGCGGTGGGGCGAGATTCGGAGGAGGTGGACATGACGGCGGCTCCCAGCAGCAAAATCTGGCGGACACTAGTGGCAGGGGCTTGCAGGGTCAAGGGTTTGACGCAAAAGGATTCTACCGCAAGATCAAGGACTTGTGGTTTTGACCTGCGGTTGCGCCAAATCGGGTGGCGGTGTATGGTCGGCCAAAGTTTCAAGGAGTGCGGAAGATGGAGTTGCGGGAGCGTCTGCAAGCGGCAGTCAAAGAGGCGATGAAGGCGAAACAGGCGGAACGGCTTTCAACGCTGCGGATGGTGTCGTCAGCGATCAAAGACCGCGAAATTGCCGCGCGTGGTGAAGCGACAGAGGTCGGCGAGAACGACATTCTGACCCTGCTGGGCAAGATGGTGAAGCAACGTCAGGAATCCGCCAAGGCCTTTGCCGCTGGCGGCAGGCCCGAATTGGAAGCCAAAGAGCTGAACGAAATCAAAGTGCTGAATGAGTTCCTGCCGCAACAAGTGACGGGCGCTGATCTGGAGGCAGTTATTGCCGCAGCCGTGGCCGAAGCGGGGGCCACCAGCATCAAGGACATGGGCCGGGTGATGGCCGTGCTGAAAGCCAAGTATACCGGGATGATGGATTTTGGCGCGGTTGGCGCGTTGATCAAGGCGCAGCTGGGCTAGGGCAGACTCAGCCGACCGGGGTGCAAATCTCAATCAGCGTGCCTTCGGGCGCGCGGACATAGGCCAGCGTCTGCCCCCAAGGCATTTCGGTGATCGGCTTGACCAGCACAGCCCCGGCAGCGGTGGCGCGATCCAGCGCTGCGCTGACATCATCCGTCTCAAACGCCAATTCGTAAGACGGCTTGGCGGGCGGCTCGGTGGCGACATCCTTGCCGATGGTGGCCATCAGCGCGTGCGATGAGAAAGCGAGTTTGGTTGCCCCGGTGATCAACTCGCCATAATCGCCGCCTTCGTGCAGAAAGCCGATGTCAAAGCCAAAGGCGGCTTGGTATAATTTCAGCGTCTCGGGCACCGAAGCGACGTAGAGAATGGTGTAGCGGTAGATCATGGCCTGCCCCTTCCATGCGTGGCTGCGAGTGTGCCGCGCTTAGCGCAGGGCGGCAAGGCGTTTGCGCAGATCAACCTCCAGCGCCACGCGGTCTTCGGGTTGCAGAAACGCCCCGAGTTCCACCTCGCGCCCGTTGCCCGTCAGGGTCAGGTAATCGGGCACCGGGCCTTTGGTTTTGTGTAAGGTGACGCGGACCCAATGCGGATTGGCTTGCCAATCTTGACGTTTGCCGCGCGGACCGTGGCGGGTGAGGTTGATCTGCGTAGCGGTAAGGGTCAGGTCTTCGAGGATCTCGCCGTCTTTGTAGCTGCGATTGAGCGCCCACCAGATGCCCCCGATGGCGGCAAGCAGGAAGGGCAGCAAGCCCCACAGGACGGGAGAGCCGATCAGCACCAGCAGGGGCAGGGCGATCAGCGCCGCCGTGGAGCCTACAAACCACACCATGCCGCGCCGGGGCAGCGAGCGGTAGGGCCACAGATGCAGGCGCTGGGTGTCATCGCCGGAAGGGGGAAGCCATTCGTAGGGCATTTATGTTTTTCGTCGCACGAGGGTTTGGGTCAGTCGGATCACAGCTTGGACAAATGCAATGACCGCCAACAAAAGCAATAGCCCAATGCCGATGTTGCGAAGGATCTCGATGCTTGATGTGATGGCTGGCAGCCAGCGGATAAATTGAGAATGATCTATGCTTCCGCTGTTCAGCGCCATCACTAACGCGGGTTGTAACACGAACGGAGTGCAGCTGAGGTAATAGGCGCCAAAAGCCACAGGCAACAGTCGCGGCGGCAGCCCTCGCCCGAATGCGGTCACTGTCACCAGAATCGGAGTGAGGAAGAAGAACTGAAAGCCCAGTTTCTGCAAAGCTACCGCATGGGAAACACTCGCTTGGATGGCGCGTCGGGCTGCGCTTTGTGTGGTAGCGGTGAGAACCTCTAGCCCGGTTGCTTTCATCCATTGCCCTACTCCCAAGAGAATGATGCCAATCATGATGCTGATAAGCGGAACTGCATGCTTGGTTTTGCGCCTGAGGATCAGCCAAAGCGCTACGGGCAGCACAAGCCAAGCGACAAGAAAAATGGCGAGGGTCATTGATGTGTTCCAAACGGTGGTTTGCACCCACCCTACATTTAAAAAGCCCCGCATCGCTGCGGGGCTTTTTCATCTCTAACCGAAGCTTAGTGGCCGCGGTTGTGGTCCCAGTCGCTTTGCTTGGGAAGCTGCTCGAACGTGTGTTCGGGCGGCGGGCAGGGCAGGGTCCATTCCAAAGTGTCGGCGTATTCGTTCCAGTAGTTGTTCTGGGTGATCTTCTTGCCCCAGAGCAGCGAATAGAACATCACGCCGATGAAGAACACGAACGACGCGAAAGACAGGAACGCCCCCATCGACGAGACATAGTTCCAGAAGGCGTAAGCCTCGGGGTAGTCGATGTAGCGGCGCGGCATGCCTTGACGACCGAGGAAGTGCTGCGGGAAGAAGGTGACATTCGATCCGATGAACATCATGGCAAAGTGCAGCTTGCCTGCCCATTCCGGATATTCACGCCCCGACATCTTGCCGAACCAGAAGTAAATCCCGGCAAAGATGCCGAACACAGCACCCAGAGACATCACGTAGTGGAAGTGGGCGATGACGTAATAGGTGTCGTGATAGGCGCGGTCTACCGGGGCTTGGCTTAGCACGATGCCAGTCACGCCGCCGACAGTGAACAGGAACAAGAAGCCAAACGCCCAGAGCATCGGGGTTTTCAGCTCGATCGAGCCGCCCCACATCGTGGCGATCCAAGAGAAGATCTTGATGCCAGTTGGCACCGCGATCACCATTGTGGCCAGCATAAAGTAGCTTTGCTGGTTCAGCGACATGCCCACCGTATACATGTGGTGCGCCCAGACCACGAAGCCCAGCACGCCAATCGCGACCATGGCGTAAACCATCGGCAGGTAGCCGAAGATTGGTTTGCGCGAGAAGGTCGAGATCACCTGGCTGACGATGCCGAAGGCCGGGATCACGATGATATAGACTTCCGGGTGGCCAAAGAACCACAGGATATGCTGATACAGGATCGGGTCACCGCCGCCAGCAGGGTCGAAGAAGGTGGTGCCGAAGTTACGGTCGGTCAGCAGCATGGTGATCGCACCCGCCAGAACCGGCAGCGCCAGCAGGATCAGCCATGCGGTCACGAAGATCGACCAGCCAAACAACGGCACTTTATGCAGGGTCATCCCCGGTGTGCGCATGTTCAGGAACGTGGTGATCATGTTGATCGCGCCCAAAATCGACGAGGCACCAGAGAGGTGGACTGCGAAGATCGCAAGGTCCATCGAGTAGCCGCTTTCGCGCGTGGACAGCGGCGGGTAGAGCACCCAGCCGACGCCTGCGCCCAACTGGTCCTCACCACCCGGAGCAAACAAGGAGGCGACAGCCAGCGAGGTGCCAGCCACATACATCCAGTAAGACAGGTTGTTCATCCGCGGGAACGCCATATCTGGCGCACCGATTTGCAGCGGCATGAAGTAGTTGCCAAAGCCGCCGAACAGCGCCGGGATCACCACGAAGAACATCATCAAGATGCCGTGCGCGGTGACGGTTGCGTTCCATACATGGCCGTTGGGGGTGCATTCGCGCGAAGCATCCGCGACAAAACGCATCCCCTCCATGCACATATACTGCACACCCGGCTCCATCAGTTCGAGCCGCATGTAGACCGTGAAGATCACCGAAATCAGGCCAACAAGGCCCGAGGTGAACAGATAGAGGATTCCGATATCCTTATGGTTCGTCGACATGAACCAGCGGGTAAAAAAGCTGCGTTGCTCATGGTCGTGGCCATGGATGGCTGCGTCGGCCATTGGCGTCTCCCGTTGTCAATGTGTTCTTGCCCGTGCATGGGAAGCCCACACCGGATTATAAGATGTATCTAGATCGCAGGCCGGGGCAGGGCAATGTCAGAGTTTGATCTGCGTCAATTTTTCCTGATCTGGCGCGGGGATGCGACAGGGTTTGCTTGAAAAATGCGCCGGAAAACAACTGAGTGTTTCAGGGGGTATCTTCATCACACGGAGTAGTCCCGTGCACAGATCACGGAAAGAATCGCGGAAAAGTCTTCAGCAGGGCGGCATCCAGATCGGCCATGCTCACTGGCAGGCCAAGATCCACCAGGCTGGTGACGCCATGATCGCGGATGCCGCAGGGCACGATGCCAGCGAAATGCGACAGGTCGGGCTCGACATTGATCGAGATGCCATGAAACGACACCCAGCGCCGCAACTTCACGCCGATGGCCGCAATCTTATCTTCGCGCGGGGTTCCATCCGGGTTGGCAGGAAGGTCAGGGCGCACCACCCAAACGCCAACCCGGCCCGAGCGCCGTTCGCCCTTTACGTTGAACTCGTCCAGCGTCGCGATCACCCAGTTTTCCAATGCACAGACGAATTGGCGCACATCGCGGCCACGCTGGTTCAGATCCAGCATGGTGTAGGCGACGCGCTGACCGGGGCCGTGATAGGTGTATTGGCCGCCACGCCCGGCCTGAAACACTGGGAAACGCGCGGGGTCGGTCAGGTCGGCAAGTTTGGCCGAGGTACCTGCGGTGTAAAGCGGCGGATGTTCAAGCAGCCAAACCGCCTCAGGTGCCTCGCCTGCGGCAATCGCCGCCGCACGGGCTTCCATCGCAGCCAAGGTCTCTAAGTAGGGCGCAAGCCCCGAAAGATGCTGCCATTGCACGGGATTCATCGGCGCGCTCCTTATCCGTTGCGACACATCTGGCGCGGGCAGAGCCGAAACGCAACCGCGCTGGCCCGTGTGGATCAAACCATGCAGAATCCCCCTTTTCATCGCGCCATTGTGCGGCTACACAACCGCCACCTTGCCGGATCAAATGCGGATGTGGCGGAATTGGTAGACGCGCAGCGTTGAGGTCGCTGTTCTTTAATCGGAGTGAAAGTTCGAGTCTTTTCATCCGCACCAATCCGGCAAGTTAAGTTATTGATTTCATTGACGGCCGCATTTTTCAGCCCGTTTTGGCCCATGAATTAGCCCCCACTTTCAACGGCGGTAGACTCGATATAGGCTACCACCTCGGCGGTTTTGACGAGGGAGACGCCGCCCGGCTTGTAGTGCCGGATTGCGCCCTTTTTAATCCAGTTGCGGATCGTGTCATGCGCCACACTAAAGCGGCTTTCCACATCGCACATGCGGGTGAAGATCGGTTCGGGCGTCACTCTGCATCCTCCTGCGGTGGGGGCGGGGCGGGAATGCGGTCTGGACGATAGCCGATGCTTTTGAGGTATTCAGCTGGCAGAGATTGCCAGTCGAAATCATCCTTAAACTTGCCGCACCGAAACTTTGCTTTCGTGGCGGGAAAACCGGGCGGCGGCATATAGCTGCTGAATGATATGTCCATTGATCGCAAAACATCTGCGCCTGAAACCAACCCGTTAGCAGAACAGCCTCCAGTTAGGCCTTCACTGCTATCCCAATGGTCACACCCGCCGCAGCATGGCCCGAATTCCCAGTATAGCGCATCGCAAGTTTGCTGATACTTGACCTGCCAAGCCGCATCATCCATGCGCCGAAGTTCTTTCACTGACGCGGCTCGACGGCGCTCCATTTCGTCAGCGGAATATTTGGACCATTTCCCCATCACACCCCTCCTTCATGCGCCGTGGGCTGGGCGATCAGGGCGCGGAGGATGGCGATCAACCATGCTCGGGCGGGTGTTTCGGCCCAGCCAGTATGCCGTTCCGTGCCGTCATCATCCGCGATAATTGGTATCAGCCTCTCTATCTCAACAACCCATATTGTTCGCCGACCCCTGCTGCTGATTTCAACTGCCGTCCATTTATCCGCGACAGCCTCATGCAGCGCCTTGGCCGCGTCGAGTGAACCTTCGTAAGCCATTATTGCCAATCCGGGATATGCAAACACGCCATCCCATTCGCCGGGGTGCATATCCCCCGCCTCCACCCGTTCAAGCAGGGCTTGCAGCGCGGCGGTCTGTGGGTGCGTCATGGGGCCACCCCGCGCGATCTGATGGCGGCGGCTAAATCTTCGCGGTGGGCGTCGTCGCATATCTTCGCACACGCCTCCACCGCCTTATCCACGGCTTCACGGCGCTCCCGCATTTCGCGCAATCGGTTTTTCAGCAGGCCCTCGACGGGTGCCGCAGACATTTCGCGCATGGCTTCGTTCTCGACGCGCAAGAAGTCGCGTTCTGCGATGAGGTCTTGCACGGCGCGTTCGTGATCTGCGAGGGTGATAAGCTGGCCAGAGCGGTAGGCGCTGCACAGGGCGCGCTCAAATAGGTTTGAAAACGGGCTGTGGTCCTGCGAAGTTGTTTCCATCGCAACCAGCCGCGCGGCTAGGGCGGTATCGGGGGTCATGGCGTCTCCAATGCGGCGAGGGCGGCTTTAAGTTGCTCAAACATCGGTCCGTGCATTGGAACGAAATGCAGCACGGCACTTGCGATCATTATCAGCACCGCAATCTCCGGCAGCTTTTTGGCTTCGGCCAGCAGTTCGGCGGGGGTGGCTTCGAGGGGCAGGGCGCGAATGGCTTTCCCCGCAACATGGTATGCACCGCCTTTAGCATTGTCTGCTGCATCCGCCGCTCTCGCCCGCATCGCAGCGGCTTGTAGGTGGGGGGTGGGGGTCATTTGCGGCTCTGGTTCTGCTTGCGGGCAGCTTTGATCTTGCTGCGATCTTTAGTGGCCTTCTTGGGTTCTGGCCCGCGTGGCCTTCCCCATTCGTGGCGGGGCTGGGCATCGTGGGCGGCCATAACTGCCATTGCTACTGCCGCCCATTGGCTGCGAGTACTGCTTTCCATCACTCCCCCTTCCCTGCGGGTGCGCGCAGTGCGGCACGGGAAAACTTCAACCATCGCGCCTGTAATTCCGGGCTTTGGTCTCCAAACGCCTCATATGTGCGGCCCTCTGCAACGCTGTCAGGTGTCCCCGCGTCCACCGCTTCTTCGCGCCACATCGCCGCAGCAATTGCCGCCTCTGCGATCTTGTCGCTCGGGGCGGTGATGGTGATGGCCGACATGATGCGGGCGTCGTAGTTGGCTTGGGCAGCGGCTTGGGCGAGTTCGATGGTGGTGTACCATTCATCTCGGGATGTCCATCCAGCACCCTTTTGACCATGATATGACTTAATGACGTCACCAGACTTAGAGCAAAACCATAACCCCTGTTTACCAGCGTCATTGTCTGCCGGATACCACACCAGCGGCTTCACCGTCACCCGCCCCTCGGCTGCGTCGAGGGCGGCGACAGCACGGCGCAATTCGTCGGCGATTGCATGGCGTCGAGACGTCATGTCTGTATCTCTGATTTGATCTATCAGTCTGTTTATTCTAGGCATATCCGTCATTGTCCTGTCTCCCCGTCGATGATGGCGCGTATTTCGTTTTCGTGGACGTATCCGCTCAATTTGTTCAGTTGCCGCAGCAGTGCAGTCGTCACTACCCGCGTATCCGCTGCGGGCTGTGGAGCCATAACCAACCGATGCGGTTCAGTTGCATCATCAAGCGCCGCCATGAGTTCCGGGTATTCATATTTATCTGGCTGATCGGGGCGGGCGGCGAGGGCTTGCGTCATTTTAGTGAGGCTGATTTTCAACCCGGTTACGATCAGGCTTTGCCCAGCCAAAATGCCCGGAGTTGCCCGCATAGCTTCAATGTCAGCAATCGCAGATTTGTAACCATCTACATATCCTCGGTCGCGCCCCGCCACATAGTCAGCGCTGGGAGCCAGATCGGCGCGGCGGTTCCATGCGGCGGCATCGTCAGCATTTCCACCGCAATCCATACACCCCGGCGAGTAGCTTTTTGTGCCATCGGCATCGGCACAATACGAAAACTCAGGATCAGTGTTCGCCGACCCACAAAATGGGCAGGGCTTCAATTCGGCGATCATGTATTCGGCTCCTTGTCGGTTGTGAGGGCGGCGCGGGCGACAGCAGGTGCAAACCGTCCGATTTCCTCAAGCGATGTTTCGCCCATGCCCTCGGCAATATCTTCCATCGCCTCGGTCAGTGCGGCAATGCGGGCCTGTGCGGCGGCCTCGGCTGCCCGCAGCGGCAGAGTCTCACGCAGATGTTTGTTGGCCATTGAGTTATATCTGCCCTGTAAGTCGTCTTGATCGGCCCGCAGCGTGGCGATTTTGTCGAGTGCTACGTTCCATTTATCCTGCGCCGCGCGACACAACCTATTCATCGTCGCAAAATTTTCCTTCGACTCCGCGAGTTCCGCCCGCAGCGTGGCGTTCTCGGCGGCGAGGGTGGTGAGCATGTCGGCGGCATCGGCGCAAAGCTTGTCAGGCGTTGATCCGTCGCCAAGCCATGCCGCGCGACGGTCTTTCAGAGCGTCGATGATCTGCGCCACCGCTTCCGGCGTGAGGGGAGGGGTCATGGGGTGGCCTCGATTTCAGCCGCGTTGATTGCATCGGTGATTATCTTGCCAAGCCGCACCTGCAAATTCCTATCGCGCAGCGTGTCGTCATGGCACAGAAACGCGACCTGCCCGACCATCTTGCCCTTCGCGCCAAGAAGCAAAACACCGCCGCCGACCACACTAGAATAAGCGCCCTCTTTCGCCGTGATTTTCATCAGATCAGTCCTTTCTCTAGCGCCAGCGGCTCAGGGATTGTCAGGGTGATGCCGTCAAATTCAGCGCCAGATTTTGGCACCCACACTGGCTTCTTTTCGCCAGCGTCCAGAAGCCAAGCTTTTTCCGTTTCGTGGACAAGGCGGGCTTCAATGTCGATCAGGTTAGATTTCATCACACACCTCCCGTCATGCGCTTGGCGGCTGCAACGGCTGCGGCTTCGATAATCCGCGCCAATGACTTACACATTCCGCGCAGTTGCGGTTCGCTGGCCAAGTCAGCGGTTTGCAGAAATGGCAATAGGTCAACCAACTCGGCATTAAGTGCCAACGTCTCCATCACCGCCCCCGTCGCGGCAGGCTGGGGTGATAACATGATCGCCCAATCCTTCCGCTACTGGATCGCAGACCTGATAGCCGGGGGCGCGCTGACCGATGCAGATTGCTACAAGCAGCGATACGACCGCATGTATGAACTGGCGATGGATGCCAGCTTCAAGCGTGACGAGGTGAACGAAAAGGCCGCAACGTATCGCGCCGCCCTACGCACCATCGCCGCCATGGAAACCCCCAACGCAGCCCCATCCGCAAAGCGCATGGCCTCGGTGGCACGGGAAGCGGTAAAGCCATGATCGACGCAACCGAAGCGCTGACCAACGCCGCCATAGGCCTTGTCGTATCGTGGTGCCTGACATGGGCATGGTTGGGCTTTAACCCCATCCAGAGCGCCGGGATTACCGCCGTGTTTTTTCTCGCCAGCTTTACACGCGCTTGGATCATCCGCGCATGGTTCAGGGGGCGGGGATGAAACCCACACCGATGCACGCATACACCAGCACCCCGATACCCGGTATGACAGCCCTAGGGGCTGATAACCGCCGCACCATCATCAAGGCACTTGCCACCCCCGGAACCATCCGCGACGTGGCGAACCGCACAGGGCTTCAATACGGCTCCGTACAGCATCAACTCACCAAACTTCTCAGCATGGGACTCGTCCAGCATTGGGGCATGAAGGGCAGCGCCCACGTATGGGCATGGAAGCAGGCAGCGCAATGAGTATCACCACGCGCCTGCATGATGGCCGCATATTCCCCAGCATGTCTGCCGCAGATCGCGCGCTAGGGGTGCCCATCGGCACAACATCCGCCCACCTAGATCGGCACGGCACAACAGCAAGCATTGGGCGTGACTGGCCGACAAAGGGGCGGCGCGTTGAACTGGACGGCATCACATATCCCAGCATCAACGCTGCATCCAAGGCATTGGGCGTGAGCCGTGACGCTATCAACTATCGACGGGGTTATCGCAGGTCGTGGGAAACACCATCCAAGGGGGCAAAATGAGCCAGCGCGCCGCCATGTGTGACGGCAAGGCACCCCTCACATGGTGCGAAGCCATTGCCATCCTCGCCCGCCCACGCAGCCGGGAAAAGCGCCGCAGCCTGTATCATTGCCCGATATGCAGAGCGTGGCACATAGGCCAGCACTCGAAGAAAATCAGAAGGGCGTGACAATGCCCTGTAATGTGATAATATAACGTCAACCTTCAGCACTAGGAGCCAACCAATGCCCACAGCACATATCCGTATCGGCGGCGCAATGAACGGCGGAGCAGTCGTCATCGAGCCTATCGCCAACGGCGGAACTGAAACCATCACAACGGGCGCGGCATCGCTGCAAACAACCATCACAGCCCCGCGCCAAGGCAAAACCTTCGCCCGCATCGTCGCCAACGGCGGGAACATTTGCTTCGCGGTAGGCGTCAATCCTATCGCAGTCATTGCAAGCGGTGATATCATCATGTCAGGCGCAAGCCTCGATCTAGGGCCGCTAACGCCCGGTGATAAAATCGCCGTGATTAACGCCTGAACATGACTGCCCTGACCGCAAAGCAAGAATCATTCTGCCTAGCGTTTGTCGAGACGGGCAATGCTTCAGAGGCCTATCGACGTTGCTATGATGTAGGCGAGAAAACCAAGCCAGAGGCAATCTGGACAAAATCAAGTCAACTGCTTGCAAACGGTAAGGTGAGGGCAAGGGTGGATGCCCTACGCAATAAATCAGCAGAACGCCTGATGGTAACGCTAGAAAGCCTCACCGCCGAACTGGATGAAGCGCGCAAACTTGCTAAGGAAGTCGCCAATCCCGCCGCAATGACAGGCGCAACAATGGGCAAGGCAAAGCTACACGGGTTGCTGGTTGAAAAGCAGGAGGTTCGGTCGTTTACTGTCACGATCACCGGCGATGATGCCGATCTTTAGGAGTTAATACTATGAAGGATTTCTTCAACTTTAACAAAAAAATGCTTTCTGCATTCCGAAAGTCAATTGTTGACGACTTATCAACCGATCATTTAGGGCGGGTTATAAAATATGATGTGTTGGGTGAATTTGTTGATGCGGTTCTATCGTATGTATTTGATGGCAATCTTCTCGGCGGAAAGCAATGCTCTGTATCTGCGCCTCTTATTTCGGTTAAAGACGGCAGAATTGAACTAGCTATTAACTACGGCGGTGATATGTGGGCAAGATATGATCTTGCGAATCTATTGGTAAATGAGATTGATGAACTTGATGAATTCGAAAGAAATCTTGCCGCGACATATTTAAAGCATACTTCGGAAATCTTCGAAATGAACAAGGAGTAATGACCTTTGATCTAACCCCGAAACAGAAAGAGGTCCGCGCGATATTCGCAACCGGGGCGAAGTTCTTTCTGGTTTACGGCGGCTCTCGATCTGGCAAAACTTTCTTCATAATCTACGCCATCATAACCCGGATGCTGAAAGCGCCGGGGTCGCGCCATGCGGTATTCCGTGCTGATGGAGTGGACGCCAAGCAGTCGGTCGGAAATGAGACGGTGCCTTCCGTGCTGGCGCTGGCATTCCCCGGATTAACGCTGAAATGGCACGACAAGGATGGATACTATGAGGCCCCCAACGGCTCGCAGCTTTGGCTTGCGGGGCTGAAAGACAAGGCGCGGCTTGATAAGGTGCTGGGCAAGGAATTTGCCACGATTTACCTGAACGAGGCCAGCCAGATCACCCTCGCGGCATTCTCGATTGTGCAAACCCGTCTTGCGCAGAACGTGATGCAGGTTGACGGGCGGCGATTGCCGCTGCGGCTATATGTCGACCTTAACCCAACAGTTGCCGCGCATTGGACCTATCAAATCTGGATCAATGGCATCCATCCAGAGGGCAGCTTTGCCATTCCAGAACACGCCACAGATTACCGAACCGTGATGGTCAACCCGGTGGATAACGCGAGCAACCTGCCACCTGATTACATCGCGGCACTTCGCAACCTGCCCGAGCGGATGCGGCGGCGGTTTTTCGATGGGGCATTCACCGCAGATGATGATAACGCGCTGTGGCGGCGGTCCTACATCAAGATCGACACAGCCCCGGAAATGAAGCGGATTGTAGTTGCGATTGATCCGGCAACCACCAACACGCCAGGTTCGGATGAGACGGGCATCATCGTGGCAGGCGTCGGCTTGGATGGGCGCGGCTATGTGCTGGCGGATGAGAGCGGCAAATATCGGCCCGAGGAATGGGCAAGGCGCGCAATTAGCCTGTTTGACACATATGATGCTGATGCCGTTGTCGCCGAGGTCAATCAAGGCGGCGATATGGTGGAGAGCATGATCAAGGCTGCCGCTAAGGGCCGTGTGGTGCCTGTGCGCAAGGTGACAGCCACAAGGGCCAAGCATGTGCGCGCTGAGCCTGTAGCGGCGCTATACGAGCAGGGCAAGGTTCGGCACACCGAAGACTTCGTTGAGTTATGCGATCAGCTTTGCGCATTCACTCTTGGATTTGACCGGACTGCACAAGGCTATTCCCCCGACCGCGTGGATGCGCTGGTATGGGGGTTCACCGATCTATTCCCCGCGATGGTGCAGCGACCGACGCCAACGCCATACGTTGACACAGGCCCCAGATATGCCCCCGGAGCGCGGCGGGCGTTCTAGTGCTTGTGTTATAACATAACATGCCGTATCTTGCGCCGAAGATTGGGGTAAGATGATACTCCACACAATCGGGGATATTCATGGCGCGCATGTCCAAAGCCGATAGGCTCAAGGAAATCCACGAAACCGCACTGCGTCAATTTGAGGCGTCTTGGTCAGTGTCTTGGCCTGATCGGGAAGCAGCCCTAGCCGCAAGGCGCTTTGTCGATATTCGCGGCGCACAGTGGGATTGGGACACCAACAACGATTTTGCAGTTCGCATGAAACTGGAATTTAACTTCGTCTCTCTGGCCTGCACCCGGATTAACAACGAATACAAGGCAAACGAGATCGAGGCGCAGTTCATTCCCAAGGATGGCACTGAGGCCGATCCTATCGCTGATCTGTGCGCGTCCCGCTATCGTGCTGACTTCCAAGATAGCAACGGCAAAGAAGCCCGTGATAATGCCTTTGATGAGATGATCAAGGGCGGCATGGGCGCAGTGCGCTATCGCACCGAGTTTGAGGACGAGCGCAAGGGCACTCAGCGGATTGTGATCGAGCCAATCCATGACGCGGCGACAACGGTGTATTTTGACGCCAATTCCAAGCGCAAGGATAAGTCCGACGCTGAACATGCGTTCTTGATCCGGCCTTACACGAAAGACGCATACAAGACGCTGTTCGGCGATGAAGGCAGCGATTGGCCGCTGCACCTCAAAGGACAGTTTGAATTCGCGTGGTTTGGCGATCTGATCTATGTCGCGGAGTACTTCGTCAAAACCAAGGGCAGCGAGATATATCGCAGCTTCACCGCAATTGACGGATCGGTTGAGGAATATTGTGCCGATGATCTGACCGCCGAAGATGTGGCGGATATGATGGCGCAGGGATACGTCGAGGGCGAGACGTTCAAGACAAAGCAAACAACTGTTCGCAAATACACGCTGTCCGGTGCAAAGGTGCTGTCGGATGATGGCGAGATTGCAGGCGACCGCATTCCGATTGCAGTGGGCTATGCGTATCGCTCGGTGATCAATGGCGTTGAGCGGTTCCGGGGCCATGTCCTGCCCGCGATTGATCCGCAGATTCTGTTTGATATCTGGGTGTCAAAGATGGCCGAGATTGCGGCATCGTCGGCAGTTGAGGTTCCTATTTTTTTGCCGGAACAGATCGCGGGCCATGAAAACCGCTGGAACAATCAGGCGATTGAAAACCCGGCATTTCTGCTGTTGAACCCAATTATCGGAACCGATGGCAACCCTCTCCCGGTAGCGCAGATCGGGTCAACCAAAGCGCCGTCTGTGCCAGAGGCTATCACCGGGCTGTTGAATATCAGCAATCAGGGCTTGATGGATATTCTCGGCAACCCGCAGATGGGCGAGCAGTTGCAGGCTCAAACCTCTGGCGTAGCGATGGAGTTGACGCAGGGCCGCATTGATATGCAAACCTCTGGCTATGTTGAAAACCTCGGCGATATGGAACGTTTGGGGGCTTCGATCTGGCTTGGCGTGGCGAAGGAAGTTTACACCGAGCGCGGGCGCAAGATTAAGATCATGTCCGACACGGGCAAGCGCGGCACTGTCGAGATTGGCAAGCCGATGCTGGACAAAGATACGGGCAAGATCAAGGACGAGCTGAGCTTCAAGGATGCTGATTTTGATGTGGCGGTTCAGGTAGGACCATCGTCCAAGTCCAAGCGTGATGCTGTTGTGCGGTCGGTCACCGGGCTGATGGCCGTGGCGCAAGACCCTGAAACGCTGACTGTCCTCACCAACGTGGCGATCAACAACATGGAAGGCCAAGGGCTTGCCGATGTGCGCGAGTGGAGCCGCAAGAAGCTGGTTTCCATGGGCGTCTCGCAGCCTACCAAAGAGGAGCAGGCCGCTATGCGCGCGAGTTTGAGGCGGCGCTGCGGCTGCTGCCGGATATGCCCGCACAGAAACCAGTCGCGCCCACTCAACAGGGGGTGTCGACCCCTAGCTCGACACCCCCCTCTTTCCTCGCCCGCTTGATCGCGTGGCTATTCGGCAAAGGAGCCTGATATGAACCCCACGGCAATTCGATGGATGATCTATCTCGCAGGCATCGGCGCAACCGGGCTGGAAATCGCGCAATTCGGCACATGGGATAGCGCGAACATGACGTTCGATCTGTACCCGTTCCGCGTCGATGATGCTGTGCGGTCGGCGGTGTCTGGCGGCGGCAACGCGCTGGCTATGGTAGCCATCTGGCGGGGCTGGGGGGCGCGCAAATGAGCGTCGTCAATATGTGGAGCGGTGAGCCGTCCTCTGCTGCTGGCAACCCCGATTTGGTGGAGCAGTTAGAAGAATTGCTGGCCCGCGCGCAGGCGGGATCAATCACCGCTATGGGCATGGCCTTCGTCAACAGCGATGGATCAATTGCTACGCGGTGGAGCGGCGGCGATCAATCCATGCCGATGATTGCGGCGGTCTCGATGCTGCAACATGAGTTTCTGGCTGGCGTGGGGGGCAGGGCATGACCGCGTGGCTGTTCGTTAAGGCCATTCCCTACCTGATCGGCCTCATGGCGCTGGTGGGGCTGTATTTGCGCGGCAGGCACAACGGCGTGGTGAAGGCGCACCGCGACACGCTGGAACGGTATCAGAAAACACGGAAGGCGATGGATGATGTGGAAGCTGGGGATGATCCTGACGCTGCTAAACGCTGGCTGCGTGAGCGCGGTAAATGACGCGGCGATCTGCGGCGGGACCGCACAGGCGCGCACGCAACACGCGGCGGCTTTGGCAGATGATGGCGGGCCTCGGTCGCTGGTTACAGGCGCGCGGCTGATCAAGTTAATGGATGCGGGGTGTAAGCTATGAATTTCGGATTTGGCCTTAGCCTCACGGCGCAACTCATGGGCAGCGGTGGGGGCGGTGGGGGCGGTGCGCCGCTGTCGGTTATGCGCGGATATCAACCCAGTATGAATATGGGGACCACGGGCGATAAGTTTGTGTCTCCGACTGGCTCGAATGCAAACGCAGGCACCATCGGCTCTCCGTATTTGACCATCGAATATGCAATGACGCAGATTACAGCGGGGCAACACATCAAGGTTCGGGCTGGAAAGTACCGCCCTGTTCCCTCAGTTTCTTTCTCGGGCAAGGGCGGCACTGTCGGCGCTAGGACTAAGGTTTCCGGCTACGGGACTGAACAGGTTATTGTCACCGCAGCAGAAGCCTTGACAGGCTGGACGCAATGCGCCGCTGGCGATAGCACGGTTCTAGGCTCGGTGCTGGGTGTGGCTTCGTCTCCCGTTTACAAGAAAACCGTTGCTAAATCCACGATTGCCAGCAGCGATCCGCGCGCGGCATTCCCATTTGAAAATGGGGTGAAGCTAAACCCTTGCATGGCAAAGCTGCCCGCTCCGCAATTCCCGCAATACGAAAGCGTCACGGCGGATTGGCAAACTGCAACGACAACTGTCACAAGCTTAGGTTTGGTCACAGGCTTCCGCCTTGCATCTATGACAAGCCTTTACACGACAGCGCAAATCCAAAACGCTGATGTATATTTCCACGCTTATCCAAACGTCAACTATCGCACGAAGGTCGCATCTTTTGGCGCTGGCACGGACGCTGTTGCAAACACGATCAACCTGACTGACCAAACTCAGACCTATGAAACCAACACTTACAAGGACCGCTTTGCTCTCATCAACATTTTGCCGCAACTAAAGGCCGGGGAGTGGGGCTTTACAGACGACGACGCCACCAACTGCACGCTCTACATTTACCCGACCAGCGCCGCCAATATGACCGCGAATATCGAATATTCGGCACGCGGAAAGGTTATTGATCGGGCTTCTGAAAGCCATTGCGAAGTTGCGGGCCTGATCATTGAGCGCGCATCATCGGCAGGTGTTGGGGCGGATGGACTTTATAACATCGCAGGCGCGGGGTCAGGTATCGGATTTGTCGTTGATAACTGCCTAGTTCGCCACGGCTATCGCGCCAATCGTAGCTATACCATGATTCATATGGGCAACGTAAGCGACGTTGTAATCCGCCAGACCACTATCCAAGACGGGTACAATCAGGGCGCTATTTTCTTGCAAGGTGGCGAGTGGAACGGCACGGGTATGGCGTCAGGAAACCGCATTGACCGATGCCTGATAGAGAGAATGGAAAGCAGCCCAATCAGAACGTGGGGCCAAACGCTTTGCGTTGTCAGTTGGACTTCCTGCCGGGATTGCGGTGTCACTGCTCACGCCAATAAAGCCTCTGTCTACGCATCATCACACAAAGTTCTGTATTGGGGCTGCGATTGGCGTAGTTGCTCCGGCTATTGGACATTCCAAGAGTGTTCGTCAATCGTTGCCGCGTTCTGTGATATCCCGGTCACTTATATCTCGGATAACGTCTATGCGATCAACGATCAGAACAGCGCCACCGCGGGGCAACAATCGCCAGCCACCGAGCAATCAATCAACGGCGACAGTTACTTCCTGAACTGCATCACCGCGCCATTCAGAGATACGGTATCGGCAACCACATCTATCGCGCTCGGGATAACCGCTGAAACCGCTGTTTTGTTCACAGCCAAGAATAACATTTTCCACGGCGCTACAGGAGCGTCTAGCGTTGATCAAAGCAAGCTGAAAGCGGGCGGCTGGAAAAATAACTTCCTGTCGTCTGGTGTATCAATTGACGCCTCCGATACAGTCAACACCAACTTGTCGCTGATCTACAATGACGTAATGAATGGTGACACATCAATCAAAGCTGGCAGTCCTACACTGTCGGCAGCAACCGCCAGCATTGCTGCGGATATCGCTGTTCTTGCAGGTTGGTTTCCCGACTTTGCAAGCCAAATGGCTTACGATATTTCAGGCGCTGCGTTTAACTCAGCAACCCCGCCAATGGGGCCATACGTCAATGCGCTCAGTCCGCTTGCAGTACCTATGATATGGATTGAACGGCCTACAATCTCTGGCACTCCAACCAGCGGCACCGCCCTAAGCCTAGTCGGTGGCTATCGCGTGGGCTACCCCTTTGCGGCACAAACGCAGCAATGGGTAAGGTCAACAACCCGCATCACAGGGATTACCAACATAAGCGGCCAGACTGGAACTTCTTACACGCCAGATGCGGCTAACGCTGATGTTGGCTATTACATCGGGTGCGACGTGACTTCAGGTGGGGTGACAACGCGGGTGTGGAGTTCCCTTCAAGTTGTTGCTGCGGTCGCGTTTGCAGCGCGCGGGGCTTACTTTGACAGCGCCGACAACCTTAGAAATGGATCGTCTGCTGTCACGTGTGGCTCTAACGGTCTTATGTCGTTCTGGATAAAATCTGACGATACCGCGTGGAACGCCAGTGCCCGGACTATTTTCAGCAGTATAGTTGGCAGCACTATTGTTTGCAGTTTGTCCACGACTACTACGGGGCGCTTAACATTCCGACTTAACAACGATACAGCAACTGACACGGCGACGTTCTTCTCTGCGACCGGAAGCGTTCAGTTTGCAATCGCGACTTGGTATCATATCATGATCGCGTGGACTGCATCGGGGGCGACAATCTACGTCAACGGCGCATCTGTAGCCACAATGACATTTGCGTCTGTTGATATGAGCGGTGCCAATATCACCTCCATCGCGTTCGGATCAAACACCATCGGCACTTCGATCTGGAAAGGCGATCTAGCGCACTTCTGGTTCTCGACAACTCAAACACTTGATATCACCAACTCCACCAATCGGGCAAAATTCGTGTCTGCGGGGGTTCCTGTTAATCAGGGCGGCAATGGCGCAATCCCCACGGGAACAGTGCCAGAGTTCTATTTGGACGGGGCCGGGGCTGCTTGGTCCAACCAAGGCACGGGCGGCGCGCTGACCGTTACGGGCGCGCTGACCGCTTCCAGCACAACGCCAAGCTATTAATGGTTGCGCTTGCGCCGACGTATTAGAGCTAGCGCCGCAATGGACAGTGGCACCATTGCGGCGGACCCCGGTAAGGGCACGGCAGCAATGGTGTAGCGCCCAATCTTGTAACCCTCTGGCAAGCCAACGCTTCCAGATCCGTGACACCAATCACCCCACAATACGGGAACCCACGTATGCGCGGGAAGATCAGCAGGCCCCTCCGAATACAAAATGCTCAAGGAGTCGCTCAGAGAAATTGCTTTCAGTCCCTTATCGGTACATTGCGGCTGTCCGATAAAAGCTTCTGTTTGTATGATATCAACGCCGTCCACAATCTTGAACTCGGTTGGTTCCCATGTCTCATAGATGTTGCCATTAAGTATCATGGAAATCAGCGATACGGAATAGGTAGCGGCCAGTGTGGGGGAATACCAGTGTAGATTGAATGTGCTAAATTTGGCCCTGCCTACTTCATTGGCATCAGCTTCTAGGGTGTCATAGAATTTCAGTTCATAAGTCGCCGCCCCCGCGCTCCCCGCCAACCCAACCGCCGCCAACATCGCCAAGAAAAACCTGTGCATCACTCACCCCCAATATACGCGCAAAATCTGAGCGTGGGCGCGGTGCGGAATTGAGTCAACGATTCTTGCGGCGGTGGTGCGTGCATCGGCTAACACGTGCCGCGCGTCATGTTAGTTTTTCGCGGTTTTGTTGACATGAGGGCGCGGCTTATGTCAGAAACCCCGCGTGTGGACACATCGCGCAACCATAATCGGCGGCAGATCATCGCCGGGTGACCGGGAAGTGCTGCGGGACGGCAAGCCCGTTGGTCGGGTGTATTTCGGCGAAAACTACATCCCCCCGATGCAATGGCGCTGGTTTGCCGGATCGCAGCACGGCTCGGCTGAAACGATGGCTGACGCGCTGGAATGCGTGAGGCAGTCGGCAGGTTAGGGGGATTCCCACGCGCGGCTATATGGGCTATGGTGGGCGGGCGGCGAATTCAACGCAACCCCCGGCACGGCGGGCAATCCGTGCACCTCATAACCCGGCTGCGGATGAAATCACCACATCCCCGCAAAGCTGACAGGATGGTGTGACGGCGGGAAAGACCGCGCCGCTTTCTGGCGGTGCATCTTCTGGAGTGGGATTTTCCCGCTTGGTCTTAAGGGCTGGAGTTTTTCGGCTGAGATGCACCACTAGAGCGCGGCGCGACGATGGGAGCGGCTAAGACGCCTTGCGGGTTCGATTCCTGACCCGCCACGCTCTACCTGTCCGCCAATACTGCCCCGCCTCATGGTAAGCCCAGAGGCCCCAGCCGATCCTACGGGGTCGGCTGACTTCTTTGCGCAATCTGCAAACAACCCGGCCCGCGCTGTAACAGGCGGGGGCTTTCGCGTTTCAGCCCCGGCGTAACTGCACAACTTGCGCTGTCTGCCCCGTGACGTGATCGGCCCATTTCTGCATGACGATCATGCGGCGGTCCAGTAGGTCCGACCGGGCATAGCTGCGCTCCACCTTGCCGCCGACCTTATGCGCAAGAACCGTTTCCGCCACATCGAAGGTGCAGACCTCGGTATCCTGCGCCCAAGTGCGAAAGCTGGTGCGGAACCCGTGCGGGCGTCCAACTTCCCCCGTGGCGTTCAACGCCTTCAGCAACGCGGTTTCCGATATGCACTGGCCCCGGCGATAGCTTGGGAGTACGAAATCATCCATCGCATAGGCTGATCGCTCTTGCACCACCGACAATGCAGCGGGCGGCAGCGGGTAGCGGAACGGCTCGCCCGACTTCATCCTATCCCCCGGCACCGTCCACACATCGCCGTCAATCTCGCTGAACCGCATCCCCCGCAGGCTATCAGTGCGGGCGCATGTCAGGATCGTAAGCCGCAACGCCGCGTGTGAAACCGTTTGCGCAGACAGTGCGGTGAACAGCGCAGGGATATCCTGCCACGGCGTCGAGGCGATGCCCACGGGCGCGCGGACAAACACCCCCAGCATATGCCTAGCCTGTTCCAGCGTGAACGGGTCGCAGTCATAGCCCATCAGCCTGCCTTGGCGGAATATAATGCCAAGCCGCTGAATGGCCTTTTCTGCCGTGGCGTTCTTGGCTTTCCAGATCGGCTTAAGCGTGTCGCGGATATCGGCGGCGATGATGGTTGAGATATTGCGCTTGCCGATCTTGGGCAGCACGTGGATATCCAGCGGACTGCGCCAGCGCCCGCGTGTGCCTTCGCCGCGCAAGCCAGCTTTGATCGCATCAAACACCGTGTCAGTGACTTCGGCTAGCGTCGGGTCTTTGCGGTTTGCTTCGGCCTTCTCAATCTCAATCTGCCGCTTGCGTTCGGTGATCGGGTCCAACCCCGCAGCCAGCACCACAGCCCACTTGTCACGGGCCTTGCGCGCTTCGGCTAGGGTTGTGTCAGGGTATGCGCCCAAGCCCATTTCTCGGCGCTGTCCGGCGATGCTATAGCGGTAGGCCCACTTCCCGCCCGTCTCTGTCCGATCAAGCAACAGCCCGCCGCCGTCGAGTAGCTTACCCGGCGCGGCGTTCTTGATCTGAATAGCGGTCAGGCGGGAAGTGGCGCGGGTCATGCTTTGGGCGAGGCCGGGAGTGGCATCCAGTGGGTATATGCGCAATCTTCGCCACGGTGACGCCAAAAATCTCCATCCGCCAAGCACATTTCCACGCCGCCATTTCCCAAGTAGCGGTTCCAAACCAATACCCGTAATCTCTCACCTGCATGATAGTTTGGTGCCGTCTCTATCGGTTGCCAACAGCTTTTCTCTGGCGCGCCCCGCATCGGCGCGGCGCGGTCATAAACATCTAGGATCATCTTTGCGCCCTTCTTCCCAATATTGGGCGTGCGCTCAAGGCCAGCTCCACCTTTCGTGCCAACGGCCTTGACTAAATCCTTAACCGTGATGATCCCATCATTGGCCAGCACATTGCTGTATCGCACAGGAAGCCCAACTACTTCGAAGTTGTCCAAGCGCGTATCAATGCTAAATGTCATTCTCAGCCCATGAATTAGCCCCCCATTTGATCGCCGATTCAGTGCGTTGCAGATCGTGGCGAAGCGGCAGTTGGGGGCGTTAACTGCCTTAATTCTTAGGCTTATTTCGTGCCTATGCAAGTGCCAGCGTGGATTGATTCGTGCGTTTCATCCGCACCAATCCGGCAAGGTGGTTTGAGCCTGAGGCTCACCAGTTGCAGCAAAGAAATGCTATAGATTTTTGCTAAAATACACGTCTTAACCTAGAGATATGGCCTGAACGTCAGGCTGAATCTTTGAAGTGGATGCGCTGCGCAAGCCAAGGCTGATAATGCCAGATTTATTGCCATTCCTTCTCGCCCGACTTGGCCTCACACAAGCCGCAGCTGTGCGACAGCTTCGGGATGCCCATCGCAACATCGGCCAATGACTCGCTGACGGGCACCGCTTGGGCCGACACCCCCTCTCGGGCCTTGCCGGTAGCGATACGATCCACGGCAATGATGGCAATGACACGCTGAACAGCGCGGCAGCGACGGGCGATCTGCGGCTGAATTCTGGCGCGGGCGTTGATTTGATCACCTCTGGGCCGGGCAATGGCACAATCTACTTTAGCAGCGTCAATGACGTTGTTTGGTCAGGCTTGGGCAACGACATGCTTTATGGCGATTCGGGCGATGATTCCTTGGCGTGTGAATCCAATGACGATCAGTTTCATGGCGGCACGGGCAACGATACGGTGTTCAATGGCGCGGGCAATGACACCTTAACTGGCGGCAGCGGCAACGATAGCTTTGCCTTTGACACCAGCGGCGGCCACGATCTTGTCAGCGATTTCGATATGTCGTTGGGCGGCGGTCACACCACAGATCAACTCGATGTGTCTGAATTGCACAACGCCGACGGCAGCACGCTCCGGCCCTGGGACATCCCCGTTAGCGACGATGGCCACAGCCAAGCGCTGCAAAGCTTTCCGGGCGGCAAAAGTGTGGCGCTGGGTGGCGTCAGCCCGACTCAGATGCCGCAACACGGCATGCGATGGCGGTGCTGTGTTTTGCTGCGGGCACCCGGATTATGACGCAACAGGGCGCACGGCTTGTTGAAGATATAGCTGTCGGCGATCTGGTGACGACCGCCTTTGGCCGCGCCGCTGCCAAGTGTTCTGGCATAGCCAACGGCTGGTTAAGGTTCTGGCTTCCCAATCGCGCGATCAGCCGATCCGACCGTCCGCTGGCGGCTTCGGCAATCACCACGATCTGCTGTTTGTCGCCGCAGCATGGGGTCTATCTGCCACTCTCCGGGGCTGCCGCGGGGTGCTTCCCGCGCCCAAAACCTGAGCATTGGGCGTTATTGACACGCCCGCAGATCGGTTTTGGGAATCAGTTAGCGCTAAGCCTATCGACTGAAGCCTTGCCTTAACCCGGCCGGCTTCACCGCCTTGCAGCCGATCCGACTGCCACATGGTTTATCAACTGCCGTTCTAAGCGGCAAACAGGGCGCAAAATGCCCGATTGAACCAGTTTGACCATGCAAGCCTGCCCGTATGTAATCGGGAATTGCCATCCGATAGGCCATTGCCTTAAGCGTATATGACAAACGCAGGAAAACTGCCGGACACATGGGGAGATTGGCGTGGTTGCAACCAGCCCGAACGACGCTTTCGTCGCTTTTGAGCACGTTCAGAAAAGCTATGACGGCGTGTCATTGGTCGTCAAAGACCTGAACCTGTCGATTGGCAAAGGTGAGTTTCTGACGATGTTGGGGCCATCAGGCTCGGGCAAGACCACTTGCCTGATGATGCTGGCCGGGTTTGAAACTGCGACGCATGGCCGGATCATGCTGGACGGCACCAATATCAACGAGGTGCCGCCGCATAAGCGCGGCATCGGCATGGTGTTTCAGAACTACGCTTTGTTCCCGCACATGACGGTGGGCGAAAACCTGTCCTTCCCGCTGGAAGTGCGCGGCATGGGCAAATCTGACCGTGAGGCCAAAGTCAAACGCGCGCTTGACATGGTGCAGATGTATTCCTTCATCAACCGCCGCCCGGCGCAGCTTTCGGGCGGCCAGCAGCAGCGCATCGCGTTGGCGCGGGCGTTGGTGTTTGATCCGTCCTTGGTTTTGATGGACGAACCCTTGGGCGCGCTGGACAAACAGTTGCGCGAGCACATGCAGTTCGAAATCAAACACTTGCACGAAAGCCTTGCCATCACCGTGGTCTATGTGACCCATGATCAAGGCGAAGCTTTGACGATGTCAGACCGGGTCGCGGTATTCAACGATGGCCGCATCCAACAGCTTGCGACGCCGTCCGACCTCTATGAACGCCCCGACAACAGCTTTGTGGCGCAGTTCATCGGCGAGAATAACAAACTGCCGGGCACCATTGAATCCATCGGCGACGGCAAATGCACCGTGCGGCTGGAAACTGGCGAGGTTATTGATGCCACGCCAGTGAACGTCTCGACCAAAGGCGCGAAAACTCTTGTCTCAATCCGCCCCGAACGTGTCGAATACAAATCCGAGGCGATGCCCGCAGGCGCTCACACCATCGACGCGGAAGTGATGGAATTTATCTATATGGGCGACATGTTCCGCACGCGTTTGCGTGTTGCCGGATCGGATGAATTCGTGATCAAATCGCGCAATACCTTGGGTCAGCGCATGCTGGCGCCGGGTGAGAAGATCAAGATCGGCTGGGCGCCGCAAGACGCCCGCGCGCTTGATCCAATGTGATCCCCCGCAAAGGGGGCGGCCGCAGGGACGCGGCCTCTTAACAAACGTCCTTATCCAACCTGGGAGTCGTCAATGAAGAAACTTCTCGTTCTGTCCACCGCCCTGACCACCATCGCATTTGCCGCGCAGGCCGATGTGACCGTGATGTCTTGGGGCGGGGCTTATGGCGCTGCGCAAACCGAAGCACACGTCAAGCCATTCACCGCGAAAACCGGCATCGCAGCCACGATGACCGACAGCGATAACCCTGCCACCCCGATCAAAGCGATGGTCGAGGCTGGCAACGTCACCGTTGACGTGGCTTCGGTGGAATATGCCGATGCGATCCGTCTGTGTGACGAAGGCGTGCTAGAGCCGATTGATCCGGCAAGCCTGCCTGCTGGCGCTGACGGCGTTGCCGCCGTTGACGATTTCCTGCCGGGCGCTCTCACCGATTGCGGCGTGTCTACCGACATCTGGGCAACCGTTTTCGCCTATGACACCACCAAGTTCCCCGAAGGCCCGAAAACTGCGGCTGACTTCTTTGATCTGACCAAGTTCCCCGGCAAGCGCGGCCTGCACAAGGGCGCGAAAGCCGTTCTGGAATTCGCTTTGATGGCAGACGGAGTCGCACCTGCTGACGTTTACGCAACTCTGGGCACCCCGGAAGGCGTTGATAAGGCGTTTGCAAAGCTCGACACCATCAAAAAAGATGTGGTGTGGTGGGAAGCAGGCGCGCAGCCGCCGCAACTGCTGGCAGATGGCGAAGTCGCGATGACCTCGGCCTATAATGGCCGGATTTTCAACGCCGCCATCGGCGAAGGCAAGCCGTTCCAAATCGTCTGGGACGCGCAGACCTTCGAGAACGAAATGTATGTGATCCCGAAGGGTGCTCCGAACAAAGCAGAGGCGTTGCAGTTCATCGCTTATGCCACCTCGACGGAAGGCATGCAGGCGCAGGCGACCCAGATCTCTTATGGTCCGGCGCGCAAATCTGCCAACGCCACCCCGATCATGTACAAAGACGGCAAGACCCTGATGGGTCCGAACGTGCCGACAGCGCCTGAAAACATGGCCAATGCACTGGGCTCGTCGTTCGAATTCTGGGTCGACCATGACGCAGAACTGAACGACCGCTTCAACGCATGGCTGGCGGCAAACTGATCTGAATATCGGGCGCGGTGTAATGCCGCGCCCGGTTTTCTTTGCGAATTTCCCTTTATGCGCGTGGTCTTAGTCGTCTTTTGCTGAGCGACCGCAAGGATGCCCCATGGTTGATTTGACCTCTGCCCCCGACATGTTGCGCACCGCAGATGGCCGCCCGCTGAAAGCGGCGCTGGCGCAAGCGCAGCGCAAAGCCAAATGGCGCGCCTTCTTTCTGGTGCTGCCGCTCTTGGCCTTCGTGGTGCTGACCTTCATCGTGCCGATTCTGAAAATGTTGGAACGCTCGGTCAACCACGACGGATTTTCCGCAAACGCGCCGACGATGGTGGCGTGGTTTCAAGCCAATCCCGCCGCGTCAGATATTCCCGAAGACGCCTATGCCGCTTTGGTCACTGACCTGAAGCAGATGCAAAAGGGCAAAACCGCAGGCGCCGCGGGCACCCGGATCAACTACACAGTGCCCGGCACGATTTCAGTGTTCAAATCGGCGGCGCGTGCGGCTGAAAAAATGACTCCGCCCTATAAAGACGCGTTGATCGCCAGCAACAAAATGTGGGGTGATCCGCTGGTTTGGGTGGCGATGCGCAACGCGTCTTCGGCCTATACCTCGGATTTCTATATGGTTTCGGCGGATTTGAAGCGTGATGCCAATGACAATCTGGTCAGCGTTGACGACAACCAACGCATCTACATCTACCTGTTCGTCAAAACCTTTGTTCTGTCGGTGGTGATCACCGTCGCTTGCCTGCTGCTGGCCTTCCCGATTGCACATCTGCTCGCGGTTTTGCCGATGGCAAAGTCGAACCTGCTGATGATTCTGGTGCTGCTGCCGTTCTGGACATCGTTGTTGGTGCGCACCAGTTCTTGGATCGCCATTCTGCAAGAGCAAGGCATTATCAATGACTTGATGGTGTGGATCGGCGTGTTTGGCGAGGATGGCCGGGTGCGGATGATCTACAACCAAACCGGCACCATCATCGTGATGACGCATATCCTGCTGCCGTTCATGGTGCTGCCCCTCTATTCGGTGATGCGGGTGATCCCGCCCAGCTATGCCCGTGCGGCGCGCTCTTTGGGGGCGACCAGTTGGACCACCTTCCGCCGCATCTATCTGCCGCAAACCCTGCCGGGCATCGCCGCAGGCTCGCTGTTGGTATTCATTCTGGCCGTCGGCTATTACATCACCCCGGCCTTGGTCGGTGGCGCGGATGGTCAGTTGATCTCGAACCTGATCAGCTTCCACATGAACAAAGCCAACTGGTCGATGGCTGCCGCTTTGGCCGCGATTCTGCTGGCTGCCGTGCTGCTGCTCTATTGGCTTTATGATCGCCTGATCGGCATCGACCGCCTGAAACTCGGCTGAGGAGAGAACCATGGCCCTTCCCGTCTATGCCTCACCACTAGAGCGCGTCTGGTACTACAGCTTCCGCACCCTCTGCGCGCTAATCTTTCTGTTTCTGGTCGCCCCGATCCTGATCGTGATCCCGCTGTCGTTCAACGTCGAGCCGTATTTTTCGTTTACCCACAAGATGTTGGCGCTGGACCCTTCGGGCTACAGCCTGCGCTGGTACGACACCCTGCTGACCTTGGGCGTCAACGCGCCGGATGATGCCGTGCGCGACAGTGCATGGTGGGGCATGGTGTGGGAGCAGGCGACGTGGGTGAAAGCTGCGAAAAATTCGCTGTGGATCGGCATGTGGGCCACCATCCTCGCCACCGTTCTGGGCACCACCGCAGCCCTTGGCCTGTCGCGGCCAGAGATGCCGTATCGTCGCCTGATCATGGCACTGCTGATCTCACCGATGATCGTGCCCATCATCATCATCGGCACTGGGCTGTTCTTCTTCTACTCCAGCGCCTGTATTTCGCCGGATAATTGGCTGGGCTGGCTGCTGTCGCCATTTTTGTCGGTCAAGGGCTGCCTTGCAAACTCGCATCTGGGTATCATTCTGGCACACGCGACGCTGGGTATCCCGTTTGTAATCATCACCGTCACCGCCACTTTGTCGGGGTTTGATCAATCGCTGATCCGCGCCAGCGCCAGTTTGGGTGCCAACCCGCGCACAACTTTCTTCAAGGTGATCATGCCCTTGATCCTGCCCGGCGTGATATCTGGTGCGCTGTTCGCCTTCGTCACCTCGTTTGATGAAGTCGTGGCCGTGCTGTTTATCGCAGGCCCCGAACAGCAAACCATCCCGCGCCAGATGTGGAACGGTATCCGCGAAGCGATCAGCCCGGCCATCCTTGCCGTGGCCACAATCCTCGTGATCGTCTCCATCGCCATGCTCGCCACCGTCGAAATCCTGCGTCGCCGCTCGGAACGCCTGCGCGGTGTCACCCCGCAATAGGAACCATCATGGCCAATACCTATGACACCGGACGGTTAAATCTGCCGTTTGTCGGAATCGCGACTTTCGGCAAGCGGCCCTATGTCGAGGATTGGAGCAAGATCGACGCCGACGTGGCGGTGATGGGTGCGCCCTTCGATTTCGGCACCCAATTCCGCGCCGGTGCGCGCTTTGGTCCGCGCTCGGTGCGCGAGGCATCTACCCTGTTCAGTTTCGGCCATGCCGGGGCCTATGATCACGAAGACGACTGCACCTATCTGCCCGCCGCCGTCCGCATCGTCGATATTGGCGATGCCGATATCATCCACACCGACACCACCCGCAGCCACGACAATATTCGCCAAGGCGTGCAAGCGATGCTGGCCGCAGGCGCGCTGCCAGTGGTGATCGGCGGCGATCATTCGGTGAATATCCCCTGCATTCAGGCGTTTGAGGGCCACGGCGATATTCATATCTTCCAGATTGACGCACATCTGGATTTTGTCGATGAACGCCACGGTGTAAAGGTCGGCCACGGCTCGCCCATGCGCCGGGCAGCGGAAAAGCCCTATGTCACCGGGCTGACACAGGTGGGCATTCGCAACGTATCGTCCACCTCGCGTGAAGGTTATGACGCCGCGCGCGCGATGGGCACCGATATTCTCTCGGTCCGCCAAGCCCGCGTTTTGGGGGCAGAAGCCGTGGTTGCCCGTATCCCGAAAGGCGCGCGGGTTTATGTCACGCTCGACATCGACGGCTTTTGCCCCTCGATTGCGCCGGGCACGGGGACGCCGAGCCACGGTGGTTTCCTCTATTACGAAGTGCTGGAAATGCTCCAAGCGATTGCCAAAAACCACGAGGTGGTCGGCATGGATCTGGTCGAGGTCGCCCCCGATTATGACCCCACGCAATCAACGAGCATCCTCGCTGCACAGATATTGCTGAACTTCCTGGGCTTCGTCTTCCACGCGCGCGGGGTAAAGTAAGCCGAATTCCGTAACGGAATTCGTACACGATTTCCGTCTTCGGAAATCGGCACCCTATGGCAAAATGTGCAACCAGCCCCAAGAGGTGAAGATCGACAACCCGGTCGCCACCAGCACCGCCGTCGCACTGATGCGTTTGCCCACACCATACATATTGGCAAACATATAGGCATTCACCCCCGGTGCCATTGCCGCAGTCACCGTCACCGACCGCAAGCCATTGACATCCAGGCCAAAACCCCAACGCCCCAAACTATAGGCAATCGCCGGATGCAGCAGCAATGAGGCAAAGCACACCGTCGCGATCAGCCCCTTATCACCCTCAGGATGATAGCGCAGCAGCACGCCGCCCAAGCCAAACAGCGCGGCTGGCAGGCCCGACTTCGCCATCATGTCCACCGCCGCCATGAAGAATCCCGGCTGCGGCACCCCACTCAAGTTCACCGCGAAACCGATCATCAGCCCCACCACCAGCGGCTGGGTAAACACCCCGCGCAGCACCTGCAACGCCAAATCGGCGTGATTACGGGTGTCGGCTTCACGTGAGCGCGCCCATTCCATGAACACGATGCCAAATGTGTAAATCAACGGCGCGTGGATCGAAATGATCGCAAAGTTCCCCGCCAGCCCTGCGGTGCCATAAGCACGCTCAGTGATCGGCACCCCCAGCAGCAGCGAGTTGGAAAACGTGCAGGCAAAACCGATCGCCACCGCATCGGTCAAAGGCCGGCCAAACCCAAACCGCGCCACACAAAATCCGAACGCATAGCAAACCGCCGCCCCGGTATAGAACGAGATCAGCAGACCCGGTGCGAAGGCCGTGGCCAAATCCAGCGTCGCGACGTTCTTGAACAACAGCACCGGCAGCGCAAAACTTTGTGCATAGCGCATCACACCATCGACAGCACTTTCGCTGAACAGCTTCGCCCGGGCCGCCGCATAACCAAAGCCAATCAGCAAAAACACCGGCAGAATAACGTCAAGCAACGCGCTCATGCGACATTCTCAAAGGTCAAGACCATGCCGTCAAACGCGGGTGTGACCCCCTGCGGCAGTTCCGCCACCAGCGTGTCGTAATCCATATCCAGATGCATATTGGTGATCACCGCGCGTTCGGGACGCGCCCGGTTGATCCACTCCAATGTCAGCGCCAGATGCGCATGGGTCGGATGCGGCTTGCGGCGCAACGCGTCGATGATCCAGCACTCAAGCCCCTGAAGTTGCGGCCAAACCGCCTCTGGGATCGTCACCACATCGGGAATATAAGCCAAGTCGCCAATCCGAAATCCCAAAGCCTCCATCGAGCCATGATCAACCACCACCGGGTCAAACCGGATCGCCCCGGCAGGCCCCGGCACCTCAAACGCCCCATGCGCAATGGTGTGTAGATCAAGGATTGGCGGATAGGGCGAGTCTTCGGGTTGCACAAACGCATAGGCAAAACGCGCCAGCAGCGCCTCTTGCGTCGGATGATCGGCCCAGACCGCCAGCCGCTGCCGCATGTTGAAGACAATCTGGCGCAAATCGTCAATGCCATGGGTGTGGTCGGCATGCGAATGGGTGAACACCACCCCGTCCAGCGTGCCAATCCCGGCATCCAGAAGTTGCTCGCGCATATCCGGCGAGGTGTCGATCAGCACCCGGGTGATTGCATCGCCCGTCAGCCGCTCTACCAACACCGAGCAACGGCGGCGGCGGTTCTTGCGGTTACTTGGATCGCAATCACCCCAATCACCGCCCAGCCGAGGCACACCGCCCGACGAGCCGCAACCGAGGATGGTAAACCGCAGCGTCGCCATTATGCCGCCTGCGCTTTGGCAGCCCGCGCGAACAGGCGGTCAAAGTTGGCTGTGGTGGTGGTGGCAAACTCTGCCTCTGTGACGCCAAACACGCCCGCGCCGACCCGTGCCGTGAAAGCGGTATAGGCGGGCTCATTGCGGCGCCCGCGATAGGGCGGCGGCGCAAGATACGGGCTGTCGGTCTCCAACAAAATCCGGTCCAGCGGCGCGCGAGCAAAAATATCGCGCAAGTCCTGTGACTTGGGGAAGGTCGCAACGCCGGACATCGACAGATAAAACCCCATCTCCAGCGCCGCTTGCCCCAAAGCCTCACCCGAGGAAAAGCAGTGCATGACACAAGAGTAAGGCTTTACCGCCATCCCCTCCGCCAAAATCCGCGCCATATCCGCGTCCGCCGCACGCGAGTGGATGATCAGCGGCAATCCAGTTTCCTGCGCCGCCTCAATATGGATGCGCAGCGACCGCTGCTGAATTTCTGCCGTCTCAGCCGTGTAGTGATAATCCAAGCCCGTCTCACCGATGCCGACAAACTTCGGATCAGCCGCCAGTGCCACCAGATCGCTCACTGAAACAGGGGGATGCTCCGCAGCACTCATCGGATGCACGCCTACCGCGTAAAACACCGAGGGATAAGCCCCCACAATCGCCCGCACATTCGGCAAGTTGTGCAGCTTGGTGCAGATCGTCACCATCCGGCTGACCCCCGCCTCATGCGCACGGGCGATGATCTGCGGCAATTCCCCCTGAAAGTCCGGAAAATCGAGATGGCAATGGCTGTCAACAATCTCAAAAGCCATGCCGCACCTCTAGGCGAGCTCTGCCGCCGTCTCATTGATATGCAGAACCATATCCATCAGAAGGGCGGCAGGGTCAAGGTTCACCGCCTTGCCGCGCCGGGCGCGCAGGCCTAAATGTTGCGCCACATCGGCCCAAATGCGGGCATACTCGGGCGAGGGCGACAGCCGCGCGATCAGATCGCCTTCGCCGCGCGCAGCCTCGGGCGGCAGCTGCTGCAGCGTACCCGCCCGCGCCAGGCGTGCAAGAAACAAATCCAGCAGCGTCACGATCAACTCAAACTGCGCCTCGGCACCCTTGCCAGCCCCCGCCTCGGCCAAACTTTGCGCGCGGGGGCGGTCCAAGCGGGGCAGGGTGCCAAACAGCCGGATCAGGGTTTCATACAGCTTCAACCCGTCCAGATTGGTCATCCGAAACGCCTCACCCACCGAGCCACCCGCCAGTTCCGCCAGTGCCACGCGATCCTCGGGGGCAACCTCGCCCCCCGCCTGCGTCAGCGCATCCGACAGGTTTTCCGCAGACAACGACCCCAGCCGCAATTCGCGACAACGTGAGCGGATGGTCGGCAACAGCTTGGCAGGCTGGTGCGAGATCATCAAAATCGTCACCTTTGCGGGCGGTTCCTCCAGCAGTTTCAACAACGCGTTGGCCGCCGAGACGTTCATTTCGTCAATAGAATCAATGATCGCCACCCGCCGCCCGCCATCCGCCGCCGACAGCGCGAAGAACGACTTCATCTTGCGCACTTCATCCACCGAAATGACGGTCTGCAATTTGTCGCGCTTTTCATTCGGTGCGCGGCGCAGCAGAAACATCCGCGATTCCGTCAGCGCCGCCATGCGATGCGACACCGGATGGCTTTCGGGAATATCCAACATCTCCGGTGGCGGCGGTGCAAACATCCCACCGTCATCCTCGGGCGTCGCCAGCAAAAAACGCGCGATCCGCCATGCCAAAGTCGCCTTGCCCACGCCACGCGGCCCGGTGATCAGCCAACCATGGTGCAGCCTTGTGCCATTGAACGCCTGCAAAAACGCCGCCTCCGCCTGCGCCTGCCCGATCAGCCGCGCAGTGTGGCGGGGATGCGGCGCGCCCTCGATCCGGTCGGGCTCGGGCAGATCCTCGCTCATATCCGCGCCAAAACGGCAGCCAAAACATCCGCCGCCACAACCTCAGCCATCCGCGCACCGGCAATCACCCGGAACCGCGTCGGATGTGCCACAGCCAATGCCAGAAAGCCATCACGGGCTTTTTCCTGCACGCCCAAGCCCATACCCTCAAAGCGCATTTCGCGGCCAGCCCGCGCCACTGCCCGCGCCAGTCCCTCTGCGGGATCAATGTCGATCAGCACGGTCAAATCCGGCTCCACCCCGATCATCAGCGCGTGCAAACGGTCAACCGTTTCACGCAGATCGCCACGGGTCAGGCCCTGATAAATTCGCGAACTATCGGCAAACCGATCCGAGATCACCACCTCACCCCGCGCCAAAGCCGGGCGGATGGTCTTTTCCAGATGATCCCTCCGCGCGGCGGTGAACAGCAGCAACTCGGTCTCGGTCGACCAGCGATCTGCGTCGCCCTCCAGCACCAGACGCCTGATCTCCTCGGCCCCGGCACTGCCACCCGGTTCGCGGGTCAGACACACCACCAGCCCGCGTGCGCGCAATGCCTCGGCCAACAACCGCGCTTGGGTAGACTTACCAGAGCCGTCAATGCCTTCAAACGAAAGGAATACGCTCACGTCGCCGGAGCCTTTTCGCCCACCGTGTCAGCGCCCGTGTTATCGCCAAGATAATCAGCCTGCAACTTCTGGGCGGCAGCCTTCAGCCGGGTCATGAACCCGCCCGCGCCAACATCGGCCCCGGCCACCAGATCAATCCGGCGATCCGGCATATCGGGCAGATGCACCAGCAATTCGGCCAGTTTGGTGCCCTTCAGCACCGGCGCCTTGATCGGGCTGGTGTAGCTGACTTCGGCCTGCACAGCCGCGGCAGCCCCCGCCGGGATCAGCAGGCGCAAATCTTCGGCTGGCACCAAGGCTACGCTGGCCGCGTCACCCATGAACACCTCGGCCTGCGCCACTTCGCCGCCCGCTTTCACCACGGTTTTCAGTGCAAATTGCCGGAATGCCCAGTTGGCGATATTTTCGGCTTCTTTCGAGCGTTCTTCTGCCGAAGCCATGCCCGAGATCGCAAACACGATGCGCCGCTCGCCTTGTTTGACAGATCCCACCATGCCAAAGCCGGCCTCTTGGGTGTGGCCGGTTTTCAAGCCATCTGCGCCAATGCCCAAGGCCAGCAAGGGGTTACGATTGTTGGCATTGGCGGGCGCGCGGTTTTTGTAGTTGAATTCGGTCTGCGAAAACACCGGGTATAGATCAGGGTAAGTGGTGATCAGATGCACCGACAGCAGGCCCAGATCCTTCATGCTCATCCGTTGGCCCGGGTCTGGCCAGCCCGATGAATTGGCGAAGGTCGAGTTTTCCAGACCCAAAACCTTTGCGCGCTCGTTCATTTTCTTGGCAAATTCAGCCTCGCTGCCCTCTAGCCCTTCGGCGACCACGGTGCAGGCGTCATTGCCCGAGTTCACCACCATACCTTGGATCAGATCGCTGACCGTGGGGCGGTCATTGCGCTGCAAGAACATGGTCGAGCCGTTCAAATCGGTGAACTTCATCGCTTCGGCCGAGACGCCAAAGCTGGTGTCCATCTGCACCCGGCCATCTTTCAGCGCCTGAAACAGCATCTCAACCGTCATCAGCTTGGACATCGAGGCTGGCGGCAACGCCTGTTCGCCGTTTTTATCCATCAGCACGGTATGGGTGGTCACATCATAAACCCATGCCGCCGTAGCACTGGTTTCAAACGCCTGACCCGGCAGGCTGGCGGTCAAAAACAAAGCAGCTGCGGAAAATAAACGGAAGATCATTGGCTTAGCCTTTCAGGAAATAGGCGTCCTTGAATCCCGCCTGCTTGATTTTACCCATCAGGGCCTTGTCGCCGCGCGCCGTCACCGACCAGAAGCTTTTGCCTTGCGCTGTTTCTGCGCGGATATCAGCCGCGATCCCTGCGGCCTTCAACTGATCGCGCGCACGCTTGGCATTGGCCTCAACCGAGAAAATGCCAACCTGGATCAACCCGCCTTTACCACTGGCAACCGGAGCTTTCGGTGCCGCCGGGGCAGGGGCCGCTGCCGCAGGTTTGCCGCTGGTAGGCATGGTTGCCAGCGGCGGCGCCGTCGGCTTGCCGTCCTTCGGTGCCGCGCGATCAATCGCCGCCGCCGCACCGGGGATCGGGTCCAGCGTTTCGGTGGCCACGGTTTCTGCGGCATCCAAAATCGGTTTCGTGGCATCGGGCGCGGTCTTCGCCGCTTCCTCACGCCGCAAAGCCGTCACCGAAACCTTGCCCGGCTCGCCCGCCAGCAAGCCCAAAGCCGCCGCCGCATCCGACGAGATTTGCAGTTTCGGCCCCGGATTGTCCAATTCCCGCCGGAACAGCGCGCCGATCACGAATTTGCCATTCGCGGTATTGCGCAGGATCACCCGCTCGGGGTCTTTCGCATCGGGCGAGGCCACCCAGACACCGCCCAGCGAGGGGCGGCCATCCCACAAGGCCTGATCGGTGGTATGGAAAATCGACGGGTCTTCCACATCACGGTCCACCAGCTTGACCGATTTTGACGCGGCTGGAACCGCGCCCTGCGCCGCCGCATCCGGTGGAGCCTTGGCAGCCAGCGGGCCCTTGCCCTCTTGGCACCCGGCCAAAATCGCAGCCATCGCCACCGCGATCATCAAACGTCGCATTGCCAAACTTGTCATGCCCTGCTCCCCTGCGCGTATTATTGCTCGCGCTTTCCCACCTTTTGGTGGCTTTTCCTCTGCCGTTGACCGTTTCCGACCCGTTCACGCGGTATGATACAGTCTGGCGCAAGCGCAGGGAAGGGTGTGCTTTGCCTTGGGCGGAAAACCTTCGTGATCAGCCGATCAGCCGAACACCCGCGCCGCCTGCGCCTCCAGCCTCGCCCGCTGAAACGCGATCAGATCGGCGGGCGGCTGTTGCAGATCAGACATCTTCAGCAGCGGGTCGATCACCGGGCTGCGCGTGCCCAGCAATTCTTCAACCACCGCCAGCCCGCAAAACGGCACATAAATATCTGAATAGCCACCCTCATGCGCCACCACAATCTTGCCGCCACACAGCTCCTCCGCCAATTCGCAGACCTGATGCGCCATCGCGCGAAATGTCTCAGACGTCGCCATCATCCGCGCCAAGGGATCGACGCAAGACGCATCATAGCCCGAGGCCACCACGATCAGATCGGGTTTGAACGCGCGCAGCGCTGGCGTCACCAACAGCGCGAAGGCATCAAGATAGGCCTGATGCCCGCAGCCCGCCAGCAGTGGAATGTTGAGGTTTGCGCCATGCCCAGCACCCGCACCGCGATCTTCCGCCCCGCCATAACCCGGCGGAAAGCAGTTTTCCTGATGTAAGGATATCGTCAGCGTATCGGCACGGTCATAGAAAATCGTCTGAGTGCCATTGCCATGATGCACATCCCAATCCACCACCGCCACCCGCAACGGCCCGTGCTTGGCGCGCACCGCTTCCAGTGCAACCGGGATGTTCGCTAAAAGGCAAAACCCCATCGAAGCATCCGGCAAACAATGGTGCCCCGGCGGGCGCGACAGTGCGTAGGCCCTTGAGGACACCCCCGTTACCACATCCTCCACCGCGCGGCTGACCAGCCCAGACGACAGGCCAGCGATCTCATAGCTGCCCTGCCCAAATGGCGCGAAATGCGGTGGGATATTGCCACCACCCGTATCCGACATCGCCTGCAAGCGATCAAGATAAGCCACCGTATGCACCCGCAACAAATCCTCGCGGCTAGAAGGCTCAGCCGAGCGCACCACCAGTTGCGACCAGATCCCCGCCACTTCCAGCAGGTTCTTGAACCGCCGCTTCGTCTCAGGGTTCTCGGCAAATCCGGTTGCAGATGGAGGCTGCACATAGCCAACTGCGGGCATGAACAGCGCCTGCTCGCCGCCCGTATGCCACAGACACCGCTCGTCATGGTAGAATCCTGTGGCCATCGCACATCCTTTCGCGGCGAAATTTCTTTTGTACTAAGAAAGTGTTTTCCATCTTCTTGCCATAGTGCAAATGCAACAACAGCAGATGCGCTACTGAGGTGGCGGTTGATTTATAGCATAAAAGGCGTGGTTTGTGGCAGGATAGGCCGCATAGTCGCGAAACTGAGGACCAGAATGTTGAACTTTGTCAAAACCCTTGTGATTGCAGCCACACTTTGCGCGGCATTGCCCGCGTTGGCCGAAGATCGGGTGACGCTCGGCTGGGGTCGCATGTTCAGCAATGACGCTTTGGGCGATCAAAAAGACCGTTGGCGTACCGGCGGCTATCAGGTCAGCCGCATCCGGGGACATGCGTGGGACGGCGCTTTGCCCACCACACCCGGCGAGATCCTCGAATTCCGCGCCTCTGCGCAGATCGTAGCGCCCGAAGATCTGGTGTCGCCGCCGCCCACAGACCGCCGTTACGCCGCCACGCTGTCGTTCGGGCTGCACACCCAATTCGATTGGCGCGGCAATGATATCAGCGTCGGCACTGATCTGGTGTTCGTCGGGCCACAGACCGGGATCAGTAATTTCCAGAAATGGGTGCATCGGATCGTCGGTATGGATGCGCCGACGGTGATTGATGATCAGATCGGCAATGGCATTTACCCCACCGTTATTGGCGAGTTTGGCCGCAAGTTTGCCTTGGGTGACCGGGCCGAGCTGCGTCCCTTCGTGCAGGCCCAAGCCGGGGTGGAAAGCTTTGTGCGCGTTGGCGGCGATCTGGTGATCGGCACGCTGGGCCGCGATGATCTGATGGTGCGCGAAGGCGTCACAGGCCAGCGCTACCGCGCCGTGGAAGGCACGCGCGATCAAGGCGTTAGCTTCATTCTGGGTGGTGATATCGCGCGGGTGTTCGACTCGGCCCTGCTGCCCGCAGACGGTGTGGCAACCCTGACCGAAGATCGCTCTCGCCTGCGCGCCGGGGTGCATTGGCAGGGCGAAAAGGCCTCGCTGTTTTATGGTGTCACCTATCTGAGCAAAGAATTCGATCAGCAGCCAGAAGGTCAGCTTGTCGGCGGATTGAACCTGAATCTGAAGTTCTGATCAGGCCGAGTGGGTCTAAACATCCGCATTCAACCCTAAGCTGTACAATGCAACATTCACTTGCTCTGTTGCCTTTTTACCATAGGAATTCGGCTAAGCCTCTGTTAACGTTTCCAGATAAGAAACAAAAAAACGAGCAGGCAAACAGGCAGGCAAACAGGCAGGCAAACAGGCATGAAAACGGGCTCTTTGGGCACGTTCGTCATCTCCTGGTCACAAACAGAAGTAGACGGCCTCAAGGCCGCATCTTTAGACTTACTGAGCGTCGGTGCCGCATGGCGCTGGACGGGTGCAGCCGTCCGCGTGGACGGTCCTCAGGGGTTGCTGCTTTTGGAACAGGCTGAAGGGGCGGCGGATTTACGCAAACGGGCGGCGCGCATGGTGCGCCGGCTGGTGGGAGTAGCGGTGGGTGGCGAGGTTAAGCCGGAATACCAAGCAGATCCCTATCCTGATCTTCCCGATCAGGGCTTTATCGTCACCGACGGGCATCAGTCCTTCACGGTAACCATCATTCCGGTGCCCGACACCGGGGCGCAACTGTTGATGCTGGTCGGCGATCTGCCGCCCTGCGATCAGGATTTGTGGGTGGTGCGCACCGCGATTGACCGCACCCATTCCGGGGCAGGGGCGCGTGTGGCGGGTGGGGTGATCTGCTTCACACCGGATACACGGGTTGCCACGCCGGCCGGCGTGCAGCAAATCCGCCATCTGCGCAGCGGCGATATGATCCTCACCCGCGACAATGGCCCGCAAGAGGTGCTCTGGAGCGGTCACCGCCGCATGTCCGGCGCGCGGCTTTACGCCATGCCGCATCTGCGCCCCATTCGGTTCAAGGCAAATTCGATGGGGCTGTATCGCCCGGACGAAGACCTGCTGGTCTCGCCGCAGCACCGGATGCTGGTGAAGGGGGCCGCCGCGCAGGCCCTGTTCAACACCTCGGAAGTGCTGGTCGCTGCCGAAGATCTGGTCAACGACGCCACCATCGCCGTCGATCACATGCTGCGCGAGGTGACTTATGTGCATATCCTGTTGGAGCGGCACAACATTGTCTGGGCCAATGGGCTGGAAACCGAAAGCTTCCACCCCTCCAACACCGCCTTGGACACGGTCGATCCAGTACAACTCGAGGGCCTGCTGAACATCCTGCCTGAGATCGCGGAAAACCCACATGCCTACGGCGATTACGCCCGCCGCAATATCTCGGGCTCGGAAGCCGCCATCCTGCGGCACGAACTGGCGGCATAAAGTCGTCCGCAGCGGTTGACTCTGCTTAGACCGACTGTATAAGCCCCCCAAGTCCCGGAGATGCGTCCGGGGCTTTTTCATTGGTGTTGGTGGACTTCGCAAGAAGAACCCTGTCGAACCTTCGGGTTAAAGGACAACGCCCTTCACGTCTAAAGAAGGAGATCAGAGATGACAAAACGCACCTCTGCCAAGTACAAAATTGACCGCCGCATGGGCGAAAACATCTGGGGCCGCCCAAAATCCCCGGTGAACAAGCGCGAATACGGCCCCGGCCAGCACGGCCAGCGCCGCAAGAACAAACTGTCGGATTTCGGTACTCAGTTGCGCGCTAAGCAAAAACTGAAGGGTTACTACGGCGATCTGACCGAAAAGCAATTCCGCAAGATCTACACCGAAGCAGAACGCGTCAAAGGCGATACCGGCGAGATGCTGGTTGGTCTGTTGGAGCGTCGTCTCGATGCCGTCGTGTACCGGGCTAAACTGGTGCCAACCGTGTTCGCCGCGCGTCAGTTCGTGAACCACGGCCACGTCACCGTTAACGGCGGCCGCGTCAACATCGCGTCCTATCGCGTCAAAGAGGGCGACATTATCGCCGTTCGTGAAAAGTCGCGCCAACTTGCGATCATCGCCGAAGCTTTGGCTCTGACCGAGCGTGACACCCCGGATTATCTGGAAATCGACACCCATAAGCTGACCGTGAAGTTCATTCGCACGCCGGGTCTGGGCGACATCCCATATCCCGTCGTGATGGAACCGAACCTGGTCGTCGAATATTACGCGAAAAACTAAGCTCTGCCCCACTCGGCAGAGGCGAAACCGTTACGATCGGCCCGCCTTTATGGCGGGCCTTTTTATTTTCCACGGAGCCCATGATGTCAGACAAACCCACGCTTGAATCAAAGTTCGAACAGGGCCTGTTCGCCAGCCGCTGGCTGATGGCGCCGATGTATCTGGGGCTGGTGATCAGTCTGGCGATGCTGGTGGTGATCTTCGTCAAGGAATTGGCTTATTACGCGCCGCAAGTTTTAACCATGACCGCCGATCAGGGCATCCTTTCGATCCTGACGCTGATTGATCTCAGCCTTGCCGCCAACCTGCTGCTGATCGTGCTGTTTTCCGGTTATGAGAACTTTGTCTCGAAACTGGATATCACCAGCAATGACCGCCCCGACTGGATGGGCAAGGTTGATTTCTCGGGCCTGAAAATGAAGCTGATCGCGTCGATCGTGGCGATCTCGGGTATTCATTTGCTGAAGGTTTTCATGGGGTTGGGAAAGACAGATTCCGCCTACCCGGTGACCACGGAAACCTTGCGCTGGATGGTGATCATCCATTTGACCTTCGTCATCTCGGGCGTCCTGCTGGCCCTGATGGATTGGCTTGCCGCCAAGACCGACAAGCATTGAGAGCATAATGACCTACCAAATCCACGCCCGCATCGACGGCCCCTTGGTGATGATCGGCTTCGGCTCGATTGGCCGTGGCACCCTGCCGCTGATCCTGCGCCATATTGATTTCGACCGCGCCCAGTTCACCGTGATCGAGCCCTCGGCAGAATTTGCACCGATGCTGGCCGAACATGGCATCAAACACCTGCAACTGGCGCTGACCGAGGCCAACTTCGCCGAAACCCTGCGCAACCTGTTCCCGAATGGCAAAGGTTTCATCGTCAACCTGTCGGTGGATGTGGACAGCATCGAACTGATGAAGCTAGCCCAAGAGCTTGGCGTGCAATACATCGACACCGTAGTCGAGCCGTGGCCCGGTTTCTACTTCAACTCGCCGCTGCCCAATGCCGACCGCACCAACTATCCCTTGCGCGAAAAGGTCCGCGCTTTGGGCAAAACCTATCCCGGTGGCCCCACCGCCGTCTCCTGCTGCGGTGCCAATCCGGGCATGGTGTCTTGGCTATTGAAAGAGGCCCTGCTGCGCCTCGCCAAAGATACCGGCGTAAAAGCCGACCCAAAAACCCAAAAAGACTGGGCACTGCTGGCGATGACCCTAGGTGTCAATGGTGTGCATATTGCGGAGCGGGATACCCAAGTCTCGGCCCGCCCTAAACCCCAAGGCACCTTCGTCAACTCGTGGTCGGTCGATGGCCTGCTGTCGGAAGGCTACCAGCCCGCCGAACTCGGCTGGGGCACGCATGAGAAAAAGCTACCGCCCAACGGCCACAAATTCGAATCCGGCCCCGGCTATGCGATCTGGATCGACCGCCCCGGCGCTGACACTCGCGTGCGCTCGTGGTGCCCCGACATTGGCCCGCAATTCGGCCTTGTCGTCACCCACAACGAATCCCTGTCGATCCCGGATTACTACACAGTCTGGGACGGCCCGAAGGCGCTGTATCGCCCGACCTGCCACTACGCTTACCACCCATGCCCCGATGCGATCCTTAGCCTGCACGAAACCAACGGAGCCGGAAAACTCCCCGAATCCAAGCACATCCTGACCGCCGATGAGATCACCGGCGGCGGCGATGATCTGGGCGTGTTCCTCTACGGCCATGCCAAGGGCGCGATGTGGTATGGCTCGCGCTTGACCATCGAAGAAGCCCGCGCTCTGGCATCTTACCAGAACGCCACCGGCATGCAGGTAACGTCCGCCGTCCTTGCCGCAATGGTCTGGACAGCCGAAAACCCCAACGAAGGCTTCGTGGAAGCCGATGAGATGGACCACGCCCGTTGCCTTGATGTGCAGCGCCCCTACCTTGGCCGGATTGAATGTCACTACACCGACTGGACCCCGCTGCAAAACCGCATCAACCACTTCGCCGAGGACCGCGACGAAGACGACCCGTGGCAGTTCACCAACTTCCTCGCGGTTTGAGACATTTGCGCAAGGGCTAGCCCCTTGCGCAGCTGTATAGGCCAAATGTTGCTGGTATTGCACCGCTCCCGTCGCTAAAACCCGCGCAACACTTGGGGAATACGATGAACGACGCAATCCGCCCGCAGCCCGGCATCATGGACATCGCTTTGTATGAAGGTGGTAAAGCCGCCATTGCAGGCGCGACCAATGTGCTGAAACTGTCGTCGAACGAAAACCCGTTCGGCCCATCTGACAAAGCCAAAGACGCCTTCGCGCGCTCGGTCCACAACCTGCACCGCTACCCGAACACCGACCACGCGTCCTTGCGCCAAGCCATCGCCGAAGTGCATGGCCTTGATGCTAACCGCGTGATCTGCGGCGTTGGTTCCGATGAAATCATCACCTTCCTGTGCCAAGCCTATGCCGGCCCGAAAGACGAAGTGGTGTTCACCGAACACGGCTTCCTGATGTATCGCATCTCGGCCCTTGCCGCAGGAGCAACCCCGGTTGAAGTCGCCGAGCGGGATCGCACCACCGATGTCGATGCCATCCTACGCGCCTGTAACCGTCGGACAAAACTGGTTTTTATCGCCAATCCGAACAACCCCACCGGCACGATGATTTCCGCCGCCGAGATCGAACGCCTTGCCGCTGGCCTACCCGCGCAAGCCATTCTGGTGCTCGACGGCGCTTACGCGGAATTCGTTGAAGGCTTCGACGCTGGCCTCGCGCTGATCGAATCCCGCACCAACGTCGTGATGACCCGCACTTTCTCGAAAATCTACGGTCTGGGCGGCCTGCGCATCGGCTGGGGTTATGGCCCGCAGCAAATCATCGACGTGCTGAACCGTATTCGTGGCCCGTTCAACCTGTCGAATACCCAGCTTGACACCGCCGAAGCCGCCGTGCGCGATCAGGATTTCGTTAACCGCTGCCGCAGCGACAACGCCCGGATGCGCCACTGGCTTGCGCAGGCTTTGGCCGAGCTTGGCATCCCGTCCGACACCTCGCTTGCCAATTTCATCCTCGCCCGCTTTGCTAGCCCGGAAGAAGCCGAAGCCTGCGATCTGTTCTTGCAAAAGCAAGGCCTGATCGTGCGCCGCGTCGCCAGCTACAAACTGCCGCACTGCCTGCGCATCACCGTGGGGGATGAGGCCTCGTGCCGCCGCGTCGTCCACGCGATTGCGCAGTTCAAGGGTGTGAAATGACGCAAATCTATGCCCGTGTCGCGCTGATCGGGCTGGGCCTGATCGCCTCGTCGATGGCCCATGCGATGCGCGCCAATGGCTTGGCGGGGCAAATTGTCGGCCACGCCAAATCCGCTGAGACCCGCGCCACCGCCTTGGAACTAGGGCTTTGTGATCACGTCTATGCCACCGCTACCGAGGCCGTTCAGGGTGCTGATCTGGTGGTTCTCGCCGTCCCGGTCGGTGCTATGGCCGCGATTGCCGAAGAAATCGGCCCGCATCTTATGCCGGGTTGCACCGTCACCGATGTAGGCTCGGTCAAGCAGGCGGTGATCGCCGCCGTCACCCCCTATATCCCTGAAGGCGTTCAGTTTATTCCCGGCCACCCGATGGCCGGCACCGAATATTCCGGCCCGCGCTCGGGCTTTGCTACGCTTTTTCAAAACCGCTGGTGGCTGCTGACCCCCGCGCCCGAGGTCGATCCTGCAGCCCTCGCGCGCCTGCAATCGCTGCTGGTCGGCATGGGGGCCAAGGTCAATCTGATGGACGCAGCCCACCATGATCAGGTCTTGGCCGTCGTCAGCCACACCCCGCACCTGATCGCCTATACGATGGTCGGTGTCGCGGATCATCTCGCACAAGTGTCCAATTCGGAAGTCATCGAATACTCCGCCTCGGGTTTTCGCGATTTCACCCGCATCGCCGCCTCTGATCCCACCATGTGGCGCGACGTGTTCCTCACCAACAAAGACGCCGTGCTCGACATCTTGGGACGCTTTGCCGAGGAATTGTTCGTGCTGCAACGCGCCATCCGCATGGGCGACGGCGATCATCTGCACGATTACTTCACCCGCACCCGCGCCATCCGTCGCGGCATTATCGAGGCTGGGCAAGACACCTCTGCCCCCGATTTCGGTCGCGCCCCTGCCGCCGCAAAGCCCGCAGGCGAGGCCTAACATGCGGGCCATTGGCCCCTTGACGCTGCTCTGTATGGCGCTGGCCGGGATGGCGCTGGCCGAGGCCCCGATAACCTCACCGCATCCCTTACCGCGCCCGATCATTGCACAACCCGAAACGCCCGTGGCGGCACCCATCCTTCGCCCCCGGCATCGCCCAACCATCCTTGCCGCCGTGCCGCCAATCGCATCAGAACCAGCGCCGCAACAGGCCCTCCCAGAGATCACAGCGGTTGCGCCGCTGCCACGACCCCAGCCCCGCCCTAAAGGATTGCAAGTTCAAGTCGAACAAGTGGCGATGGCCCAGCCCGAACCGGAAGCAGCCCCCAGCCGAACATCCAAAAAGGAATCCCGCAAAGGCTCGGTCTGCGGCGACCCCGCCATCCGTGGCCAAGACCTCCCCCCCGTCACCTCGCGTACAAAAGGCTGCGGCATAACGGAGCCCGTCCGCGTCACCGCCATCGACGGCATCCCGTTCAGCCAGCCCGCCACCATTGACTGCGACACCGCAATCGCGCTGAAACGCTGGATGCGCGAAGGCATGGCCCCCGCCTTCGGCAACCGCGAGGTCGTGCAACTTCACATCTTCGGAAGCTACATGTGCCGTAGCCGCAACAACGTCCGGGGCGCGAAAATCTCCGAACATGGGCGCGGTAAAGCCGTTGATATCGCTGGATTTATCTTCTCTGACGGCAAAGAATGGACCGTGGCGCGCGACTACAACAAGCAAATCCGCCGCGCCCAGAAAGCCGCCTGCGGCATCTTTGGCACGACGCTTGGCCCCGGTTCAGACGGTTACCACGAAGACCATCTGCACTTTGACACCGCTGAGCGGCGTGGCTCTGCCTACTGCCGCTAAGGCCACCATATGAGACACGCCGCCCCGGACTTGATCCGGGGCCTCTGGTTGCGAAATTGGATCAGAGGCCCCGGATCAGGTCCGGGGCAGCGCAGGACGGCAGATACGCATTTCCAAATTTCAAGCCCCGCCCATATTCCGCATCCGGGGCGCAGGGCCCAACGGCAGCGGCCCCAGTACCATGCCGCCATCCTTGCAAATCAGCTTGATCTGCAACACCTCCAGATCGCCGCCCTGCGCTGCGACAATCCCCAACATCCGCTCTACCGTCGGCGCGACATCCGGCTTCACCAACCCCAAAGCGACCAATATCGGTGGCAGCCGTTTCCAGCCCTCGACCCGCAGTGCAATCTCGCCCTCCGCCAGCCCATCCGGCCCCGCCGTCAGCATGCCCTTGGCGGAAAACTTCAGCGCCCCCCAAGTCACCCGCGTATCGGCGATCTCCAGCGCCGCCAGCTGCGGCTTCGATGTCGCCGCCGCACGATCCAGCGGAGCGGTCAAAACCGCATGGCCATCCAGAAACACCTCATCCATCAAATCCGGCAAATCCGTCGCCGCCAAAGCCTGCAACACCGCCGCATCCGGCGCAATCTCGGCCACCCGCAACCCCAACCGATATGCGTTCGCGCGGGTTACATCCTCGGCCATCGAGACCGTGGCGCTATTGATCCCCAGCGTCCAGCCCGCATCCGAGGTCAGCTTTACTCCGGCAGCCTCACCCACCAATTCATTCAGCGCAAGCATGGTCGAGGGATGCACCTGCACACTCGCCCGCAGCAGCTGCGATCCAACCGTAACCTTCTGATCTGGCAGCGTAATCACCTGACCCGAGGGCAAAGCCGCAATCACATGCCACGGCTTCCACGTCATCGCATAAACCTGCACGAACGGGCTGGAAACCTGCACGCCCTGCGCCGGATCAGCCAGCACCAGATCGGAAACCGTCAGATCAAAACGGTTCGGAATGCCATGCACCTCCACGCCAGAGGCACTCACCACTCCCGGCGGCTGCTGCGCGATCCACGCCTTGACCCCGCTTTCAAGCTGCGACGCCCCCAGCCACCAATAGCCGGTCCACACCGCCGCTGCCGCCAGCACGATCCAAATAAGCGCGCGCATCCTCGCCCCCTTTTCTTTGCTTTGCCCAATGCTTACACCTAAGCCGAACAGAGGGATAGCCAATGCCAGACAGCCCAGAAATACCAGAACCGCTTTGGGTCTTCGGCTATGGCTCGCTGATCTGGAACCCGGATTTCCCTGTCGTCGAACGCCAAATTGCCCGCGCCACCGACTGGCATCGCAGCTTTTGCATGCGCTCGATCCACCATCGCGGTAGCGTCGAGGCCCCCGGCCTTGTCCTCGCGCTGGATCACGCACCGGGGGCAATCTGCGACGGCGTCGCTTTCCGCGTCACACCGGGGGCCGAGGCCGAAACCCTGCAAACCCTACGCGAGCGCGAGCTGATTTCCTCGGCTTACTTGGAAACCACCTTGCCGCTCACCCTCTCAGATGGTCGCAATATCAACGCCCTAGCTTATGTGATCGACCCCGATCACGACCAATATTGCGGTGACCTGCCCTTGGCACAACAAGCCCAGATCATCGCCCATGCCACGGGCGGGCGCGGCCCGAACCGCGATTACCTTTTCGCCACCGCCGATCATCTCGCCGAGCTTGGCATCGCCGACCCCGATTTGGCGTGGCTTTCCACACAAGTTCGCAATCTCTAAGGGTTTTACTTGGCAGATGCCCGCCGCCTGCTATGCTTAACTCCAGCAGAACAGCCGGGCGGAACCGACGAAATGGACATCTCCAAGGCCGAGCAGTCGACCTTCTTCAGCCAACCTATTCGCCAGATTGTCACCATGCTTCTGGCCGTGGCGCTGGTTTGCGCGGGGGCATGGCTGATCCACGGCACCGTGCTGGGCATCGTCGACACCAACCCGCTGCTGAACGGCTTCATCATCCTGGTGTTCCTGTTGGGCGTGCTGACCTGTTTCTGGCAAGTCTTTACCCTCGTGCAATCGGTATCGTGGATCGAACGCTTCGTGCGCCACGAACCGGGCTATGAAGACGCCGCCGCACCGCGGCTTCTCGCCCCCTTGGCGCATCTGCTACGCACCCGTGGCGCGCGGATGCAAATTTCGTCGTCCGCCTCGCGCTCAATCTTGGAATCGGTGGAAACCCGGATTGAGGAAGCCCGCGATATCACGCGCTACCTGATCAATCTGTTGGTTTTCCTCGGACTTCTCGGCACCTTTTACGGCCTTGCCACCACTGTCCCCGCCATCGTCGAAACCATCCGCTCCCTCGCGCCGCAAGCGGGCGAATCCGGTATGGACGTGTTCGGCAAGCTGATGAAGGGGCTTGAAAGCCAACTTGGCGGCATGGGCACCGCGTTTTCCTCCTCGCTTTTGGGCCTCGCAGGATCGCTGGTTGTCGGTCTGCTGGAACTGTTCGCTAACCATGGCCAAAACCGTTTCGCCCGCGAGTTGGAAGAATGGCTGTCCTCAATCACCCGCGTCGGCTTCTCCAGTGGCGATGCAGAGGGCGGTGAGTCCGGCGTCACGTCTGCCGTGCTGGATCATCTGGCTGAACAGATCGAGGTGATGCAAAGCCTGTTCGCGCAAGTCGAGGCCAACCGTTCCGGCGTGGAACAAGGCCTCGCGGGGTTGGAGCAGGGGCTTGGCGATCTCAGACAAGGGCTTGGTGATTTGACTGGGGCTGTCGCCCAACTGACCGGGCTGATCGCTGCCGAAAGTGGTCAAACCGCAGCGCTCAACCGCATCGCCGAAGGCCAAGACCGCCTGATTGCCGCCCTCACCGGGGCCGAAGGTGGTGCCCATTCCGACGCCGAAAGCCGGATGCGGCTGCGCTCGATCGACGTGCAACTGCTGCGTATCCTTGAAGAAATCTCAGCTGGTCGCCAAGAAAGCCTTGCCGATTTGCGCGGCGACATCTCGGCGCTGACCGCCTCCGTCCGCCAGTTGGCGCGCGGCATCCCCGCGCGGGGCTAAGCCATGGCTTTGCGCCGCAAACGCGATTCCGCGATGATCTGGCCCGGCTTTGTCGATGCCGTGACCACCTTGCTGATGGTGCTGATGTTTGTGCTCACCATCTTCACTGTTATGCAATCGGTGTTGCGCGACACCATCACCACGCAATCGACCGAGCTTGACGGCCTCACCGCGCAAATCGCCGGCCTGGCCGACGCTTTGGGGCTGGAACGGCAAAAGGTCAGCGATCTGCAAGGCCAAGTCGGCACGCTCAGCTCTGATTTGACCGCGGCCCAAACCAAAGGCGAGCAGCAATCCGCCCTGATCGCCACCCTCACCGGGCAAATTGCCACCAAAGAGGGCGAAATCGCCGCCGCCCAAACCCGCATCACCAGCTTTGAAGCCCAAGTCGCGAGCCTGCTGTCGGAACGTGACACCGCGCGTGGGCAAGCCAGCGCCTTGAGCGCGCAAGTCAGCGATCTTGAAGCCAAAGGCGCGAAACTTTTGACCGAAAAACAGGCCCTTGACCTCGCCCTCGCCAAAGCCCGCACCGAGATTGACGCCAGCACCGAGGCCGCCCGCCTTACCGCCGCCCGCCGAGAGGCTTTGGAAACCTTGGTGGCCGATCTGAAAGCAAAGGGCGACACCAGCGCTGCCGACCTTAAAGCCGCCCAAACCAAAATCACTGACGCCGAGGCCACCCGTCTGGTCGATGCCGCAGCCCTCGCCGCGCTGCGCGACAAGCTGAAAAATTCGGATGCCGAACTGACCGCGATGACATTGGCGCTGGAAGATCAACGCAAAGCGGCCGAAGACACCCTGACCCTGCTGGCTGCCGCCAACACCAAAGCCGCGCAATCGGCAACCGCAGGCGATAAAAACGCCCCCTTGCTTGCCGTGGCGCAGCAAGCTTTGACCGCCGAGCAAGCCAAATCGCTTGACGCGGCCCGCAAGACCGAGGTGCTGAACCAGCAAATCGCTGCCCTGCGGGTGCAACTGGGGGAATTGCAGGGCCTGCTGGATGCTTCGGCCTCGAAAGACTCCACCAACAAAGTGCAAATTGAGGCTTTGGGCAGCCAGTTGAACGCCGCTTTGGCGCAGGTCGCTTCGGAACAGAAAAAACGCGCCGAATTGGAGGCTGCGGAGCGGGTGCGGTTGCAGGCCGAGAACGCCGATCTGGCGAAGTTCCGCAGCGAATTCTTCGGCCAACTCTCGCAGCTTTTGGCGGGCCGCGAAGGCGTGCGGGTGGTCGGGGATCGGTTTGTGTTCTCGTCCGAGGTTTTGTTCAACCCCGGCTCGGCTGATCTGGCACCCGAGGGGCAGGCTCAGATCGCTGATGTGGTGAAGATATTAGATGAGGTGGCCGGGAAAATTCCGCCGGGGATTGATTGGATCATCCGGGTCGATGGCCACACCGATGACGTGCCGTTGTCGGGGGCCGGGGCGTTCAAGGATAACTGGCAGCTGTCTCAGGCGCGGGCTTTGTCGGTGGTGCGGTTCATGCAGGACAATCTGGGCTTCCCGCCGCAGAGGTTGGCGGCGACCGGATTTGGCGAGTATCAGCCGGTGGCTGCGGGAGATTCGGCGCAGGCAAGGGCGCAGAACCGGCGGATTGAGTTGAAGCTGACAGAGAGGTAGTGTCTGCACGTGGACAGGGGTGCGGTTTATGTGAAATCAAAGGGTTACGGTGGTGATATTCATAGCTTATTAACTATTGGCCCACCGTAATCTCGATCTGCTCACGCCCCAATTCGACCCCGCCCCGCTGCAAAACTGCTTCACCCTGATAGCGCCCCGAAGGCCATGCGGCGGTCTTCAACTTCCGCCCCACCGCGCGAAACGCCTGCGCCTGGGTTTTCTCGATCACAGACCGGTCGGTCAGAATATCGCCCTCAGGCCCGGTCAGCCGAAACAGGATCGCATCGGCAGGTTGCGCGCCATAAAGAAACGCCCAGACCACCAAGGCGGGCGCGTTGGCCGCGAGGGCAGGGCTGGCAAGCCCATCCTTGACGACTTGATAATCGGGAATTTCCGCGCTGATGCCGATGCTGAGCAAGCCGCCCGGTTGATAGGCCACGGGCTGATCCCACAGACCGGGGCCGGGCGCGCCGCAACTGGTCAGGGTTTCGGGCGCGAAAGGGTCAAGCTCCGCGCCATTGCGGCGCACCGAGAGGTGCAGATGCGGAAAGGCGGCCATGCCGGATTGATCGATCTGGCCCAGCACCGTGCCTGTATCCACCTCATCGCCGACGCGTGCGCGCACAGAGCCTTGTTTCATATGGCAATATTGAGTTTCCCAGCCACCACCATGATCGACCAGAACGCCATTGCCACATTCTTTATCGGCCACAACAGGCGCGAAATCAGCGATGCCATCGCGCACGCCTTTCACGGTTCCGGCACTTGCGGCCAGCACATTTACCCCAGCCTGCATCGCGGCACGGGTGGGCAAGGCGATGTCGGTGCCATCATGGCCTTCATACGACAACGGCCCACAGGTGAAATCCTGCGCGCCCGGTCCGGGGTCGTGATCGACATATTGCTGGATGTAGCAGGTTGACCCGAAGCGACAGTCGGCGGGGAATGATAGTTCAAAGGCCCCCGCCGGGAAGGCGAGGGCCAAAGTCAGAAGTAAGGTCTTGATCATTCCGCCGTAAGCAGCGGCGGTTTCTGCCCGGTGAGGCGGGCCTTTTGCGGCTCCTCAAAGGTCAAAGCCAGTTCGCCATCCTTGACATGGACATGTACCAGACCGCCCTTGGTCAGCTTGCCGAACAACAACTCCTCGGCCAAAGGTTTCTTGATGTATTCCTGGATCACCCGACCAAGCGGCCGCGCGCCCATTTTCTCATCATAGCCCTTGTCACCCAGCCAAGCGGCGGCTTCGGGCGTCAGGTCAATATGGACATTGCGATCCAACAGTTGCGCTTCCAGTTGTAGCACAAACTTGGTCACCACCTGCATGATGACCTCTTTGCCCAAACGCGCGAAGCTGATGACCGCATCCAGACGGTTGCGGAATTCGGGCGTGAAGGTGCGCTCGATCGCCGCCGTATCTTCCCCGGTGCGCGCGGTGCGGCCAAAGCCAATCGATTCTTTCGATTGCTCCATAGCGCCTGCGTTCGAGGTCATGATCAGGATCACATTGCGGAAATCCACCGTCCGGCCATTATGGTCGGTCAGCTTGCCGTGGTCCATAACCTGCAACAGGATGTTGTAGACATCCGGGTGGGCCTTTTCCATTTCGTCCAACAGAAGGACGCAATGCGGGTCTTGATCGACGCCATCGGTGAGCATGCCGCCCTGATCGAAGCCGACATAGCCCGGAGGCGCGCCGATCAGACGGCTAATCGCATGTTTCTCCATGTATTCCGACATATCGAACCGCAGCAGCTTGACGCCAAGCGAGGATGCCAACTGCTTGGCAACCTCGGTTTTACCCACGCCCGTCGGCCCTGCGAACAGGTAGTTGCCGATGGGTTTTTCCGGCTCGCGCAGGCCAGCGCGGGCGAGTTTGATCGCGGAACATAGCGATTCCACGGCTTTATCCTGCCCGAACACCACTCGTTTCAGGGTTTTTTCCAGATCGCGCAGGGTTTCGGCATCGTCTTTCGATACCGTCTTGGCCGGGATGCGGGCGATTTTGGCGACAACCGCCTCAATCTCTTTCACACCCAGAGATTTGCGCTTTTTCGAATCCGCCAGCAGATGCTGCGCAGCCCCGGCTTCGTCGATCACGTCAATCGCAGAATCCGGCAGTTTGCGGTCGTGGATATAGCGCGCCGCCAGTTCTACAGCCGATTTGATCGCATCATTGGTGTAGCGCAGGTCGTGATGCTGCTCAAAATGCGGCTTCAACCCCATCAGAATCTTGATGGTATCGGGCACAGAGGGTTCATTGACGTCGATTTTCTGGAAACGCCGGGCAAGCGCACGGTCTTTCTCAAAATGCTGACGGAATTCTTTGTAGGTGGTCGAGCCCATGCAGCGCAACTTGCCACCCGCCAAGGCCGGTTTCAAAAGGTTCGAGGCATCCATTGCACCGCCCGAAGTCGCACCCGCGCCGATCACGGTGTGGATTTCGTCGATGAACAGGATCGCGTCGGGGTGATCTTCCATTTCCTTGACGACCGCTTTCAAGCGTTCCTCAAAGTCACCACGGTAGCGGGTGCCTGCCAGCAATGCGCCCATATCAAGCGAGTAGATCGTGGCATGCGCCAAAATCTCAGGCGTTTGTTTATCCACGATTTTCTTCGCCAAACCTTCGGCAATTGCGGTTTTCCCGACACCCGGATCACCGACCAGCAGCGGGTTGTTTTTGCGACGGCGGCACAGCACTTGAATCGCGCGTTCCACCTCGGCTTCGCGGCCGATCAGCGGATCGACATCGCCCTTCATCGCCTTGACGTTCAGATCCACGCAATATTTCGACAGCGCGGATTCCTTGGCCTCGCCCGCCTCGGCTTTCGGGGTTTCATGGTGGTGTTCCTCCGCCCCCGTGACCGGGCGCGCCTCGCCATAGCTGGGGTCTTTGGCGACACCATGAGCGATGAAGTTCACCGCGTCATAACGGGTCATATCCTGCTCTTGCAGGAAATAGGCGGCGTTGGATTCGCGTTCGGCAAAGATCGCAACCAGCACATTGGCCCCGGTGACTTCGGTGCGGCCCGAGCTTTGCACATGGATCGCCGCGCGCTGGATCACGCGTTGGAAGGCGGCAGTTGGTACGGCTTCCGAGCCTTCGACATCTGTGACCAAAGTTGACAGATCGTCGTCGATGAAGTCGTTCAGGGTTTTGCGCAGATCATCGAGGTTGACCGAACAAGCCTTCATGACGCGGGCAGCGTCAGGCTCGTCGATCAAAGAGAGCAGAAGATGCTCCAGGGTGGCAAGTTCATGGCGGCGGGCATTGGCAAGCGCCAAAGCGCCATGGATGGCTTGTTCGAGGGTCGTCGAAAATGATGGCACTTGGTCGTGCTCCTGTCCTGCGGGTCGGACGGGCGGATGGCCCTAATCCAACCATGGCCTCATAAGGTAAAGGATCGGTTTTATTCTGCGATCTTCAAGCCCTATTTCAGCAAGATTTCGTAAATTGTCGGCAGTGATGCAATTTGTGATGGGCGCGGTGCAGAATGGACTCAGAATTTGTCCTTTAGCGCGCGGATTGCGGTGAAGACTTGGGCATCGGTTGCATCAGCCATACCCAGATATTGTCTGATATAGGGGTCTTGCGCGCGCAGAAAAGGGTTGGTGGCCAATTCTTCTGACAAGGTCACCGGCACAGTGGGATGGCCGCCGCTGCGCGCGCGTGTCACCGCACGGATACGGGCTTGCAGGGCGGAGTTGCCCGGATCGACGCTGATTGCGAACGCAAGGTTCGCGGCGGTGTATTCGTGGCCCGAGCAGATCAGCGTGGCGGGCGGCAGTTGTTGCAACTTGGCAAGGCTTTCGAACATCTGCTGCGGCGTGCCTTCAAACAGCCGACCACAGCCTGCGGCCATCAAGCTGTCGGCGGTGAAGCACAGGCCTGAGGCGGGGAAGTAAAACGCGATATGGCCGACGGTATGACCGGGCACATCAATGACATAGCCGATCTCGGCGCCGACTGTCACCTGATCGGCCTCGACCAGTGCGCGGCTTAAAGGCGGCAGGCGGTGGGCGTCGGCGGCAGCACCCAGGATGGTGGCGGAAGTGGCTTCGACAATCGCCCCCACGCCGTCGATATGGTCCCAGTGGTGATGCGTCAGCAGGATTTGATCAAGATGCCAGCCACGCGCCTTCAACGCGGCAAGGATCGGGCCTGCCTCGGGGGCGTCGATCAACGTCGTCTCGTCGCTGGCCGGATCATGCAGCAGATAGGCGTAATTGTCTTTCAGGCAGGGAATGGTGACAAGTTCCAGGGTCATGCGGCGGTGGCCTTTCAAGGTTTGCAGCCAGAGTGCAGCGCGCGCCGGGCAGGTGCAATTCGTTTCGCCGCACAATCGGGCAGAAACCAAACGGAATTTGAGAAATTCCGTGGCCTTGCCGCAAAGGCTCTGCTTAATCGGCAGGGGATAGGTTTCGGCCATAGCCATACCGGCGCATCCGGCTATGATTGGCGCGATTTTACCGCCGAGGAAACCCCGACTCCATGCATCTTGATGTCCTCGATCTGCGCAATTTCTACTACCGCACCCAGCTTGGTCGGGTGGCGCAGCGGGCGATCCGCGATCAGGTGGTCAGCCTTTGGCCGCCTGCGCCGGGGCAGACTGTGGTGGGTTTTGGCTTTGCGGTGCCGCTGCTGCGGCCCTATCTGCAGGATGCACGCCGGGTGATTGGGCTGATGCCGGGTCCGCAAGGGGTGATGCCTTGGCCCGCGGGGATGGCCAACGTCTCGGTGCTCTGTGAGGAAAGGCTCTGGCCGCTGCCGACCGGGCATGTCGACCGCTTGGTGCTGATGCACGGGTTGGAGACTTCCGACAACCCCACCGCCGTGTTGGAGGAAGCCCACCGCGTGCTTGGCCCCGGTGGCCGGGCCTTGTTTGTGGTGCCGAACCGCGCAGGCCTGTGGGCGCGCCGCGACGGCACGCCGTTCGGCTTTGGCCGCCCCTATTCCGGTGGACAGTTAGAGGCGCAACTGAAGGCCCACGGCTTCACGCCAGAACGCAGCATGACCTCGCTGTTCGCGCCGCCGTCGGAAAGCCGGTTCTGGCTGGGCACGTCGAATTTTTGGGAGGGCTTTGGCCGCCGCCTGCCATGGCTGGCAGGCGGGGTGCTGATGGTCGAGGCCAGCAAACAAGTCTATGCCCCGACGCGCGGCGGCTTGGGCGCAACCGTGCGCAAACCGCTGCGCGTGTTAGAGGGCGTGGGGGCTGCGGTGCCCAGCCATAAGGTGCTGCCCGGCATTCAGTCTATTTTCAAACGCGATGGACTGTAAGCTGAGAGTCACCTGCGGCAATCGCATCTTCAATCAGCGGTATGCCTTCGGCGACAATCGCGACAGTGACCCCTCCGACGCGGATTTTGGTGCTGTTCACTTCAACGCCATTGCCTGCGGTGTTGTAGTGGAAGGTGATTTCCCCTTGCAGATTTGCGTCGATGTTCAGCGTCAGGTGATCACTGCCCAGCAGGCGCACATTTGCTGGGCCATAGGCTGCCACATCCTCGGCGTTGAAATTGATCGTGACATCATCGCTGCCGAGATCAAAGTAATCGCCGCTGTTAAAGTTTTGCCCCGCGCCACCGATCAAGATGTTATGCCCCGAACCGCCATCCATCGACAACGCGCCTGTGCCAGCCTGCGCCTCAAGGTAATCGTCGCCGCTGCCACCCTCATACTGCGGTGCATGGTGGCCGGGCTGCACCAGACCTGGGCCGTCGTTCTGGATCACAATATGATCGTTGCCCGCGCCACCGTAAAATCCTGAATCGAGCGTTGTGCCCGCGATTCCGTTTGGCGCGTTCAGCAGGTAACTGTCATCACCCGCGCCGGCATAGACCACATGTGCTGCACCATTGCCGATGAAGCTGTCGTTGCCATCGCCGAGTTGCACGATCAACTCGTCCGATCGCGTGGAGGTCACGCTGTCATCGCCCGCGCCGGTGTTCAACACCACATCATGTTGCTGCAACAGGGTGTCGTTGCCCGCGCTGCCATCGGCTTGGTGCAGCGGGCTGCCGATTTCGACGACGGGGCCGCTCTCGGTGCCGGAGACTGTATGAACATGCGAGGCGATCTCGATGTCCGAGATGTCAAAATCGCTGGTCACGCCATTCAGTCGCACCACATTGGTTTGTTGGGCGGCGTCGGGGTCATTCGGATCCAGCCAATGCAGGGTGACTTCGGTATAGCCTTGATCGGCGTTCACGACGACGCTGGCGTGGTCATAGACATAGCTGTCGTTCGGACCGCCCGTTGCATCAACCAGCAGATGGTCGGTGCCCGACACGAAATCAGTGATCTCAAGTGGCGTCGATATCGGCAACCCAAAGTGAGATGCCGAGCCGTCGATCACAAAACGATCCGCGCCATCGCCGCCCGAAGCGGTGGTCGTGTTGAATGTGGCATCCTGTGCGATAATTTGCCCGTTCAGCACCAAGGTATCGTCGCCCGCACCGCCCGCGCCAGAGGCGCCATGGTCAAGCACCAGCGTGTCACCTCCACCGTCGCCCTGTGCGTGGGCGTTGAAACTGGCCGCGATCACATCACTGCCGTCTCCGCCCGAAACGGTCGTGCCAAGTCCGTCGTAGACGGGGATATTTGCGAAGCCGCTGGCGACAAGATGATCAGTCCCATCGCCGCCATAGCCATGACCAAGCTCTGTGAAAAGCAGATCATTCCCGGCACCGCCGTAGGTTGTTGGCAAGCCGGTGTCGCCAGATGGAAACAGGCCCGAGTATAGCCGATCATCTCCGGCGTCGCCCCACATCGTGGCATTGTCATAAGCCTCGATGGAATCGTTGCCAGCGTCACCATGCCCCTGAACATTGCCCTGGCCTACAAGCGCGTCATCCCCGCCGCCGCCATAAAGCGTGCTGAAACCATCCGCCGTCAGATCATCCTCACCCAACCCACCATGGGCCGTGCTGTGATCCTCGGCTGTGATAGTGTCATCGCCCTGATTGCCATGGACCTCGGCAGTGCCGCTCAGGTGCAGCGTGTCGTCGCCGCCCCAGCCGCTCACAACACCCTGATCGCCGCTGAGGGTGTCATCTCCGGCTGTGCCATGCTGCGCCTCATTGGGCGGGGTATCTTCTTTGTCGTCGTCGCCATCAAACACGCCCGACAGCGCCAGCAAGCCCCCGGTCAGCAGTAACGATCCCAGAATCAGCAAATCCATATCGCGTTAACCCCTCACTCGGAAAATCATCGCTTTAGACTAAATTGCGCACCGACGCCGGGTCAAACAATATGGCGAATATATGACGCATTTGCAGGGGTTTGCGGGGCAATCCCGGCACCTTCCCGGATTGTTTCGCCTTGATTAACAAAGCAATGCCGAAAAGGTGAAGCCCGCGTGATCGGCCACATCTCAAACCTGCCACCCCTGCGACAAAACCGCCATGCCGATATGTCGCACGCGCGCACGCGGATATTGAGTGTCCTTCCCCGTTGCGGGATGGCCAATCGTCTGCTAGAGACGCCCGAAATCGAGAAGACGCATGCCCCAAGTATGCGCCGCAAATGGGTTGTAACCCGGATGCGGCCCGCGCGAGGGGCCTATACAGCGGAAGGGTTGACGTGTCCGAACCAGCTTCAATCTCCTTGAGCATTGCATCGCGCTACGCGCAGGCTTTGTTTGAGATTGCGAAAGAAGAAAACGGTCTTAAAACGCTTGAGGCCGATACCGATGCTTTGGGAGCGGCCCTTGCTGCCAGCCCCGAGCTTGCCAGCATGATCGCCTCGCCGGTTGTGGCGCGTGAAGATCAAGCTAGCGCGATGGCGGCGATTGCTGCCAAAATGGGGCTGTCCACGGTGATGACCAATACCATCGCTTTGATGGCATCGAACCGCCGCTTGTTCGTGCTGCCGCAACTGGTCAGCGATCTCACTGCCCGCATCGCCGCTGAAAAGGGCGAAGTGACGGCGGAAGTCACCTCGGCGACAGCGCTTTCGGCAGATCAGGCCGCGAAGCTGGCGGCCTCGCTGAAAGCCAAAATCGGCAAAGATGTCAAACTTCAAACCACCGTTGATGAAAGCCTCATCGGCGGACTTATCGTCAAGCTCGGCTCGTCGATGATCGATACCTCGGTCAAGGCAAAGCTCGCGGCGCTCCAGAATGTAATGAAAGAGGTTGGGTGATGGGAATTCAGGCTGCTGAGATCTCTGCGATCCTTAAGGACCAGATCAAGAACTTTGGCAAAGATGCAGAGGTGGCCGAAGTTGGTCGCGTTCTCAGCGTTGGCGACGGCATTGCCCGTGTGCATGGGCTGGACAATGTCCAAGCCGGTGAGATGGTGGAATTCCCCGGCGGCATCCGCGGCATGGCGTTGAACCTTGAAGTCGACAACGTCGGTATCGTTATCTTCGGTTCCGACCAGGACATCAAAGAAGGCGACACCGTCAAGCGCACCAAGTCCATCGTGGACGTGCCGGTTGGCAACGGCCTGTTGGGTCGCGTTGTCGATGGTCTGGGCAACCCGATCGACGGCAAAGGCCCGATCGCCTCGACCGAGCGTCGTCAGGCTGACGTGAAGGCCCCCGGCATCATCCCGCGCAAATCGGTGCACGAGCCGATGGCAACCGGCCTGAAAGCTGTCGACGCGATGATCCCGGTTGGCCGTGGCCAGCGCGAACTGATCATCGGTGACCGTCAGACCGGCAAAACCGCCGTGGCTTTGGACACCATTCTGAACCAGAAGTCCTATAACGAGGCTGCTGGCGACGACGAATACAAAAAGCTCTACTGCATCTACGTGGCTATCGGTCAAAAGCGTTCGACCGTGGCGCAGTTGGTGAAGAAGCTGGAAGAAACCGGCGCGATCAAATACACCATCGTGGTGGCAGCGACCGCTTCCGACCCGGCGCCGATGCAGTTCCTTGCACCCTATGCCGCGACCTCGATGGCAGAATTCTTCCGCGACAACGGCCGTCACGCTTTGATCATCTATGATGATCTTTCCAAGCAAGCCGTGGCTTACCGTCAAATGTCGCTGCTGCTGCGCCGTCCGCCGGGCCGTGAAGCTTATCCGGGCGACGTGTTCTACCTGCACTCCCGTTTGCTGGAGCGTTCCTCGAAGCTGAACGAAGATTTTGGTTCGGGCTCGCTGACCGCGCTGCCGATTATTGAGACCCAAGGCGGCGACGTCTCAGCCTTTATTCCGACCAACGTGATCTCGATCACCGACGGCCAGATCTTCCTTGAAACCGAATTGTTCTACCAAGGCATCCGCCCGGCTGTGAACACCGGTCTGTCGGTTTCCCGCGTGGGTTCGTCTGCCCAAACCAACGCGATGAAATCGGTGGCTGGCAAGGTCAAACTGGAACTCGCGCAGTACCGCGAGATGGCTGCCTTCGCGCAGTTCGGCTCTGACCTTGACGCCTCGACCCAGCAACTGCTGAACCGTGGCGCGCGTCTGACCGAGTTGATGAAGCAAGCGCAGTATTCGCCGATGACCAACGCCGAGATTGTCTGCGTGATCTACGCAGGCACCTCCGGCGCGCTGGACAAAGTGGCTGTGAAAGACATCGGCCGTTTTGAAGCGGGCCTTCTGAAGCATCTGCGCGGCGCTGGCAAGGCTTTGCTGGATGACATCACCCAGAACGACCGCAAAGTTGCGGGCGATCTGGAGAAAGCCATCAAAGCTGAGATCGCGGCCTTCGCCAAAGACTTCGCCTAAGCGCCGGGGGATAGACAATGCCCAGCCTTAAGGACTTAAAAAACAAGATTGCGAGTGTGAAAAACACCCGCAAAATCACCAAAGCCATGCAGATGGTCTCTGCGGCAAAACTGCGCCGCGCCCAGGAAGCCGCTGAAGCTGCCCGGCCCTATGCCGAGCGGATGAATGCGGTGATGGGGGGCCTTGCGTCTTCGGTTGGAACATCGGCCAGCGCGCCCCGGCTTCTCGCCGGGACGGGCAGCGACCAAGTGCAACTGCTGGTCGTGATGACCTCGGAACGCGGGCTCTGCGGCGGCTTCAACTCGACCATCGTGCGGCTGGCCCGCGCCAAGGCGCAAGAGTTGATCGCGGCTGGCAAGACGGTGAAGATCCTCACCGTTGGCAAAAAAGGCCGCGAACAGCTGCGCCGGGATTACGCCGCCAATATGGTCGGCCATGTCGATATGGGCGAGGTGAAACGCGTCGGCTATGTCAACGCCCAGAACGTCGCGCGTGACGTGCTTGCCCGCTTTGAAGCTGGCGAATGTGATGTGGTCACCATCTTCTACAACCGCTTCCAGTCGGTGATCGCCCAGATCCCGACCGCGTTGCAGGTGATCCCGGCGAAGTTTGAGGCAGGTGCCGCGACGGCGCTTTATGACTACGAGCCCAGCGAGGAAGCCATCCTGGCCGATTTGCTGCCCCGCAGTATTGCCACGCAAATCTTCACGGCTTTGCTGGAAAATGGTGCGTCCGAGCAGGGCGCGCGGATGAGCGCGATGGACAACGCAACGCGCAACGCAGGCGACATGATCACCAAATATACCACGATCTACAACCGCTCGCGTCAGGCTGCGATCACCAAAGAGCTTATCGAAATCATTTCCGGCGCGGAAGCGCTGTAAGGAACCGGAGAAACAACATGGCAAAAGCACCGAAAAGCGCTGCCGCAGCAGGCAAGGTGACGCAAATCATCGGCGCCGTGGTTGACGTGCAGTTCACGGGTGATCTTCCCGCAATTCTGAACGCGCTGATCACTGACAACAACGGCAAGAAACTGGTGCTTGAAGTGGCCCAGCATCTTGGCGAAAACACCGTCCGCACCATCGCGATGGACGCAACCGAAGGCCTCGTGCGTGGCGCACCTGTGTCCGACACCGGCGCTCCGATCCAGGTTCCGGTTGGCGACGCCACCTTGGGCCGCATCCTGAACGTCATCGGCGAGCCGGTGGACGAAAAGGGCCCGGTTGTGGCCAGCGAATACCGCTCGATCCACCGCCCCGCCCCGACCTTCGCCGAGCAAGCCACCGAATCCAAAGTGCTGGTCACCGGCATCAAGGTGATCGACCTGCTGGCCCCCTACGCGAAGGGCGGCAAAATCGGCCTGTTCGGCGGCGCGGGCGTTGGTAAAACCGTTCTGATCATGGAATTGATCAACAACATCGCCAAAGTGCACTCGGGCTTCTCGGTGTTCGCTGGTGTGGGTGAGCGTACCCGTGAAGGCAACGACCTTTACCACGAGATGATCGAATCCGGGGTTATCAACCTCGAAGACATGACCAAATCGAAAGTGGCGTTGGTTTACGGCCAAATGAACGAACCGCCGGGCGCACGTCTGCGCGTGGCTCTGTCGGGTCTGACCTTGGCAGAACAGTTCCGCGACCAGTCCGGCACCGACGTGTTGTTCTTTGTGGACAACATCTTCCGCTTTACCCAAGCCGGTTCGGAAGTGTCGGCTCTCTTGGGTCGTATCCCGTCTGCCGTGGGCTACCAGCCGACGCTGGCAACCGACATGGGTGCTTTGCAAGAACGCATCACCTCGACCAAAGCGGGTTCGATCACCTCGGTTCAGGCAATCTACGTGCCTGCCGATGACTTGACTGACCCTGCACCAGCAACCTCGTTCGCCCACCTCGACGCAACCACGGTTCTGAGCCGCGCGATTTCGGAACTCGGCATCTACCCGGCGGTTGACCCGCTGGACAGCACCTCGCGTCTGTTGGACCCGGCGGTTATCGGCGAGGAGCACTACCTCGTCGCCCGTTCGGTGCAAGGTATCTTGCAACGCTACAAATCGCTGCAAGACATCATCGCCATCCTTGGCATGGACGAACTTTCCGAAGAAGACAAACTCACCGTGTCGCGTGCGCGCAAGATCCAACGCTTCCTGTCGCAGCCGTTCGACGTCGCGAAGGTGTTCACCGGTTCTGACGGCGTGCAGGTGCCGCTGGAAGAAACCATCCGCTCGTTCAAGGCGGTTGTGGCGGGCGAATACGACCATCTGCCGGAAGCGGCCTTCTACATGGTTGGCGGCATCGAAGACGTGAAGGCCAAAGCACAGCGGCTTGCTGCGGCTGCGGCCTAAGGGGGCATCATGGCTGGAACGCTGCAATTTGATCTCGTGTCACCCGAACGCCGCTTGGCGTCGGTTGTGGCATCCGAAGTGCAAATCCCGGGCGCCGATGGCGACCTGACGGCGATGGAGGGGCACGCCCCCACCATCACCACCCTGCGCCCCGGCGTGTTGAAGGTTGTCTCAAGCGAAGGCTCTAAATCCTTCGTCGTCACAGGCGGTTTTGCCGAAATCAGCGCCACCAGCGTCTCGGTTCTGGCCGAACGCGCGGTGCCGATTGAGGAACTCAACGCCGCGCTAATGGATCAACTGATCGCCGATGCGTCCGAGGCCACCGCCGTTGCGGTTGACAAAGACGCTGCCGACAAAGCGTTGGCCGATCTGGTCGCAATGCGCGCCGCCGCTGGCTTCTAAGCTGGTTGTGACAGAATGGATCTGGCCCCGCTTTGTCGGGGCCTTTTCATTTTGGTGGGTTTGCGGTTTAACAGCAGAAAGTCACACCAAAATTTCGCGATAGCTGCGTCATAAACCCGGAATCAACCTAGTTTCGCCGAAATTCATTGCTACGTTGCAGTTATAAAATCCGGGTCCGCATGAAACGCATCACCTCCAACACCATCGGCATTCAACAGGGCAGCCGGGTCCTGTTTTCCGACTTTGCCGACGGTGGCGTGATGTGGACAGGGCAGGGCGCGCGCGAAAGCCGCCATGTGGTAACGTTCAAGGAAGCCTTCACCGAAGCCCCCACCGTGATGGCCTCGATCTCGATGTGGGACATTGACCACAAACACACCTCCCGCGCCGATATTACGGCGGAGAACATCACCGAGACCGGGTTTCATCTGGTGTTCCGCACTTGGGGTGACACCCGCGTCGCCCGCGTTCGCGCCGACTGGATCGCGATGGGCTCGGCTGCGAGTGAGGATGACTGGCAGTTGTATTGAGGGTTGGACCGTTGAAGCCTCCGGCGGGAGTATTTCAAAAAGAGCAATTCGGGTGCCTAAGTGGCGAATTCGTTAAGATTTCGTTAAAATGACTGCATTAACATATTGATATCAAACAAATAAAAAAGGTCCCGAGTTGGGACCTTTCCATTATTGGTAGAGTGCGTGCTGGCACGCACCGCCCTTAAGGCCGCTGATACATACCCTCATAAATCGGAACCAGTGTGTCCGTCTCAAACAGCGATGAAACGCTGGTGCCGTTCCAGATGTTCAAAATCGCCTGCGCGAAAATCGGCGCTGTCGGCACGATCCGAATGTTCGGGCAGTTCTTCACCGCTTCGGTCGGCTCAATCGAATCGGTGATCACCAAGGATTTCATCACCGAATTGGTGACCCGCTCTACCGCAGGCCCCGACAAAACCCCATGCGTGATATAGCTGTGAACTTCGACAGCGCCATTCTCCATCAACACTTCCGCCGCCTTGCACAACGTCCCGGCGGTGTCGCAAATATCGTCCACAATGATGCACTTCTTGCCAGCAACCGAGCCGATGACGATCATCTCGGCAATCTCGCCCGCCTTTTCGCGCCGCTTATCCACGATGGCCAGCGGCGCGTTGATCCGCTTCGCCAATTCCCGCGCCCGCGCCACACCGCCGACATCGGGTGAGACGACCATCAAGTCGTGCATCTGACCTTTGAAGTGATGCTCGATGTCCAAAGCGAACACTGGCGAGGCATAAAGGTTGTCCACCGGAATGTCGAAAAAGCCCTGAATCTGTGCTGCGTGCAGATCCAGCGTCAACACCCGGTCCACCCCGGCCTCGGCGATCATATTGGCCACCAGCTTGGCTGTGATCGGGGTGCGGGCCTTGGCGCGGCGATCCTGCCGCGCATAGCCGAAATACGGGATCACCGCAGTAATCCGACTGGCCGACGAGCGCCGCAGCGCGTCGGTCATGATCAGCAGTTCCATCAGGTTGTCGTTGGCCGGGTTCGAGGTCGGCTGAATGATATACATATCCTCGCCGCGCACATTCTCGAACACCTCAACGAAAATCTCGGCATCATTGAAGCGTTCAATCCTTGCATCGACCAGATTGACCGACATGCCGCGATGCATCGACATGCGGCGCGCGATGGATTTGGCGAGGGATAGATTTGCGTTGCCGGAAATCAGTTTCGGCTCAGTCATAGCGGGCATGGGGATCTCCGGTGGGCAGATTCGGATCGTTGACACCGCTTATCACCCAGCTAGGGTCTTGCAAACCTTGAAGCCTAGGGGGCGCCTGAAATGCCACAGATCGACTACTACTTCGCGCCAATCTCGCCTTATTGTTATCTGGCGGGAAACAGGCTGGAGGCGATTGCCGCCAAACATGGGGCCAGCATCCGCTATATCCCGCTGAACTCACCCGCGCTGCTCCCGCGCACTGGCGGTCAGGTGCTGGCCGAACGGCACGAGTCGCGCAAGACCTACCGACTGCAAGAGTTGCGGCGCTGGTCGGCGCGGCTGGGGCTGAAGCTGGATGTGCAGCCCGCGCATTTCCCGGTCAACCCCGCGCCCGCGTCCTATGCGATCATCGCGGCGGCGAAAGTGGGCGGCGGCGATCTGGGTGGTTTGGTGCAAGCCTTCCCGCGCGCGGTCTGGGCCGAGGGGCGCAACATTGCCGAGGATGAGGTGGTGCAAGACATTCTTGCCGCCCACGGTTTTGATCCGAAAATCGCTGACAAACACATGCTGATGGCGGCGGAAACCTATATGGCGAACCTTGAAGAAGCGGTGGTGCGCGGTGTCTTCGGCGTGCCGTTCTATATCGTCGGCGACGAGCGGTTCTGGGGCCAGGATCGCTTGGAAGATCTTGACATGCACCTGTCTGGCAAGCTCTGAATGCCCGAAGATATGCACCATATCGCGCTGCCGCCGCACCGTGTCTGGCATCGCGGCGGTCAGCGCCCGGTTTTGGCTCTGCATTGCAGCCTTGCCCATGCCGGGGCGTGGTCTGGGCTGGCGGGCGCGCTGGAAGGGGTGACGATCACCGCCACCGATGCGCCGGGGCATGGTCGCGCGCCAGATTGGCTGCCGGGCACTGATATGCACGCACTGGCCACGGCGCAGTCGATTGCGATGGCGGAAAGTCTGGGTCAAGGCAAGCCGATTGACCTGATCGGCCACAGCTTTGGCGGCACCGTGGCCCTGCGTATAGCGGTCGAGCGCCCCGATCTGGTGCGCAGCCTGACGCTGGTCGAGCCGGTGATTTTCGCCGCGGGCCGTGCCGTCGATGCCGCCGCCTATCAGCGTTTCCGCGCGGATCACCTTGGCTTTGCCGAACTGGTCGATACCGGCGACCGCGCAGCCGCGGCCGCCTTGTTCCACAGCCATTGGGGATCGGGCGACCGTCTGGATGATCTGCCCGAACGCACCCGCGCCTATATGGTGGACCGTATCCATCTTATTGTGGCGCAAAATCCGGCGCTTCTTGACGATGCCGCAGGTATCTTGCGCCCCGGTGGGTTAGAGGCGGTTGATGTTCCGGTGCTGTTGATCGAGGGCGCCGGCAGCCCCGAGATCATCGACGCGCTGCACCGCGCCTTGGTGCTGCGTCTGCCACAAGCCGCGCGCTTGGTGGTGCCGGGGGCGGCGCATATGGTGGCGATCACCCATGCCGCAACCATTGCACCAAGCGTTCAGGCGCATCTGGATGGCGCTTAGACGCTTATCGGGCCTTTCGGCTCTCTGCGCTGCGGCGGCACCCAGCGATAAGGGCTGTCAGGCCCGCAGAGCGGTCAGGAACTGATCAACTTCCGCCTGTTGGGTGTTCCATGCGGTGACCAACCGGGCGGCCTCCATGCCAGCGCTTGCGGGCATCTGATAATAGGCCGCGCCCGCTGCTTCCAGCCGCTGATGCGTACCCGTCGCCCATTCTGGAAACATCATATTCGCCTGCGCCGGGTGCTGATGCGTAGCACCTGCAGCTGCGACGCCAGCCGCCAACCGAGCCCCCATCGCATTGGCATGGGTCGCCAGCCGCAGCCACAGATCATCCGTCAGATAGGCCTCCATCTGCGCCGAGAGGTATCGGTGCTTTGAGACCAGATGCCCCGCCCGCTTGCGGCGCAATTCAAACTCCCACGCCTTTTCGGGGTCAAACATAACCACCGCTTCCACGCCCAAACAGCCGTTTTTGGTGCCACCGAATGAGATCACATCAATCCCGGCCTGCCATGTCATCTCGGCAGCCGAAGCACCCGTGGCGATCAAAGAATTGGCAAAGCGCGCGCCGTCGAGATGGCAGGGCAGGTCCCATTGCTTCGCCACAGCGGTCAAGGCGGCAACCTCGGCGGGGGTGTAAACCGTGCCAGCCTCAGTCACATTGGTGATCGAGACCATGCCACGCTGCACGCCATGCACGCCAACTTCGCCAATCCGGCCAATGGTTTGCGCAAGGCTGTCCGGCGTCATCTTGCCGTGATCGCCGGGCACCCCGATCAACTTGGCACCGTCGGTGTAAAACTCTGGCGCACCACATTCGTCGGTGGCGATATGGGCGTCTTTATGGGCAAACACCGCCGACCACGGCTTGCTGTAGATCGCCAAGGACAGCGCATTGGCGGCGGTTCCGGTGGCCACAAGGTAAACGGCGGCATCAGGATGCTGGAACACCGCGCGCACCTGCGCCGTCACCCGCTCCATGATCGCATCGGCACCATAGCTGCGCGCGAAACCATCATTGGCGCGGGTCAGCGCCGCCAGAATCTCGGGATGCGCGCCCGAGGCGTTGTCAGACGTGAAATACATCAGATATTTTCCTGAATGATATAATCGTCCCAATCGTCTTCATTGATTGTGACTTCCGAGACGGTCTGGCCCCGCATCGACTGGCCAGAGGTATGGGTGGACAGCGGGTCGCCAGTCATCAAAGGGTGCCAGTCGGGCAAAGCTTTACCTTGCTGCAACAGCTTGTAGGCGCAGGTGGCGGGCAGCCAATAGCTGATCTTTTTCAAGGTCTTCGGGTTCAACCGAATACATTCCGGCACAAACTCGAACCGCCGCGTATAGTTGCTGCAACGGCAGGTTTCATTGTCCAGCAAGCGGCAGGCGACGCGGGTGTACTCGACCTCGCCGGTATCTTCATATTCGATCTTGTTCAGGCAGCATTTGCCGCAGCCGTCGCAAAGCGCCTCCCATTCCGGGGTGGTCATTTTGGCGAGGGGAACGGTCTCCCAGAATTTCGGGCGCAGATTTGTCATGGCTGCAAAATGACGCGGGCGCGCGGAAAAGGGAAGGGCTAGAGTGCGGTGAGAATTTCGCGGGCGCGGGCGACATCAGCGGCCATTTGCGTCATCAGCCCCGGCAGACCCTCAAATTTCATCTCGGGCCGCAGGTAATCGACAAGGCCGATCGAGACGTGCTGCCCGTAGAGATCGCCATTGAAATCAAAGATATACGTCTCAAGGTTCGGGGTGTTTTCGCCAAACATCGGCCGCACGCCAAGCGAGGCTGCGCCCTGATAACTGCCCGCTTGCGGTCCGGTCAGCACATCGACGAGCGCGGCATAGACGCCAAGTTTTGGCAGATGCAGACCCGCGACGGACATATTCGCGGTCGGATAACCGAGTTCGCGGCCGCGTTTTTCGCCATGGATCACCTCGCCGTCAATGCGGTGCCAGTGGCCGAGCATCGAGGCCGCATCGCGCGGGCGGCCCTCGGTCAGCGCCTGACGGATCGCGGTTGAGGAAATCTCGCGGCCCTCGGTCTTCACCAGATCGGCAATAGTGACGCCGAATCCATATTGCCGCCCAAGCGCTTGCAGATCGGTCGCTTTACCCGTGCGGCCTTTGCCAAAGCAAAAATCTGCTCCGACGACAACATGGGCGACGCCAAGGCCCTCCGCCAGCACCTGACGCGCGAATTCTTCTGGCGTGAAGCCGGCCATTTCTGCGTTAAACGGCAGTTGAAACAACTGCTTGACGCCCAGCTTGGCCAGACGGTTGCTGCGGGCTTCGGCGTTCATCAAACGAAACGGCGGAGCGTTGGGGGCGAAATATTCGCGCGGATGCGGCTCGAACGCCACGATGCCCAGGGGGCCATGCGGGCGGGCGCGGTCTATCACCGAGCGGTGGCCAAGATGCACGCCGTCAAAATTGCCCATCGCCACCGAAGCGCCGCGTGTGTCAGGGTCAAGCCCTTGCCAATGCTGGTTTATTTGCATGCTACCCCAGGGTGGGGCGGCAGGCACCCCTAGTCGAACTTACGGCTAGGCGCCAGAACCAGCGCTTCGCCTTTCAGAACCATGGTATTGCCCACCGCGCAATGGGTTTCAAGGGTCACACGGCGGCGGGAATGGTCGATGGCCAGCACTTTCACCACGGCTTCAACGGTATCACCGGGGCGGACGGGGGCAAGGAATTTCAGGGATTGTCCAAGATAAACAGTGCCATGGCCGGGAAGCTGTTCGCCGATCACCGCTGAAATCAGCCCGGCGGTCAGCATGCCATGCGCGATGCGTCCTTGAAAAATTGTGTCCTGCGCATAAGCCTCATCCAGATGCACCGGATTATGATCGGTGGAAATTTCGGCGAAAAGCTGAATATCGCGGTCGGTTATGGTTTTTTGCAACCTGCGCACCATGCCAATTTCCAAGTCTTCGATGCAGATGGTGCCGCGCGGGTGGTTATCAAGCATGAGCCGAATCCCTTAGATATGCCAATGCAGCGTAGCAGATGCTGCGCTGCGGCGCAAATTCAAAGCGCATTAATTGTGCGCAAAAACGACTTATTGGGTAATTTTGTTGCTGCGCTAGCGCAGATGGCCAATGCTATAGCTGGGCGACAGCATCCCCGCTTCCAGCCAGTCCTCCAGCAAGTCCTTGTCTGGATTGTTAGAATCCGCACCAAAGCTTTCATGCGCGATGCCGCCGGTGACGAAAAGCGCATCAAGGCTTTCGCCAATCGCGCCCTGCACATCGGTATGGATGCCGTCGCCGATGCAGAGGATACGCGCATCTTCCGCGCCGCCCAAGGCTGTCAGACGGCGGCGGGCAAGATCGTAGATCGGCGGGTGCGGCTTGCCGAAATACAGCGCGGTGCCGCCCATCGACTCATATTCTTTCGCCAGCGCCCCCGCGCAATACAAAAGCTTGTCACCCCAATGCACGATGATGTCGGGATTGGCGCACAGCATGGGCAGGCCAAGGTTTTTCGCCAGCAGCAAAGTGGCGCGGTAATCATCCGGCGTTTCGGTCAGATCATCCACCAGACCCGTCACCACAAGGCCCTCGGCGTCTTTGGTGGCCACGCGGGCAATCGGCGGATTAGCGGCGGCAACCGCTTGCAGATCTTCGGCGAAATCGGTGAAAAACACCTCATCCTTGGGTGCGCCAATGAAATGCACCTTATGCCCGACAGCCCCGCTTAGCATCGCATATTGCGCGGCATCGCCCGAGGTCACTACATCATCCCAGGCATCGCGCGGTACGGACATTTCATCCAACTGTTTGATTATGCTGGATTTTGGGCGGGGCGCATTGGTCAGCAAGATCACCCGGCCCCCCTTGGCGCGGAAAGCCTGCAACGCCGCCACCGCTGCCGGGAACGGCGCGAGGCCGTTGTGCAAACACCCCCACAGGTCGCAGAACACAGCATCATAGCGGGCGGAAATCTGAGCGAGGTTGGCGATGATCTGCGTCATGGCGGGCCTTTCAGGGCGTAGGGGTTTCGAGAGGTTGACGACACAGAAACCGGCCATATCCGGGCAATATCGCAAACCCGCCGGAGGCTCGTCGGTTCCGGCGGTATCAGCTTAGAATTTCAGCGCCGGGATGATCTGCTTTTTGCGGCTCATCAGGCCGGGGATCAGCACGGTATCGCCCGTCACCGTGACGCCAAAGGAAGCTTCGGCCAGCGCCTTTACCAGATCGTTCGGCACCAGCAACGTGGCTTCCTCGCGCAGAATGTCGATGACGAACAGCAGCACCTGCTCGGCCCCGTCTTCCGCCGCCACGCCGGGCATCGCGGCCATCAGGGCAGCTTTGCGGGCCAGCACAGTGGCGGGCGAAGTGGTTTCCAACACCGAAATCCGCAGCTCGCGCCCGGCGACGTTGTATTCCTTGCTATCCATCCGCAGCAAAGCCACATCGGAAAACGCCGACACATCGGATTTCGCCGCGAACATCGCAGCCGCCAGTTCCGGGATCGACACGCCCAAATCCGCCGCCAAAGCCTCGGCCACCGCGCGGTCATGCGGCGTGGTGGTGGGAGAGCGGAATTCCAGCGTGTCAGACAGGATGCAGGACAGCATCGCGCCCTTGATTTCACGCGGGCATTTCGCCAGATCGGCACCCATAATATCGTGCATCACGGTGGCGGTGCAGGCCAAGGGCCGTATCACCACATTGATCGGGGTTTTGGATTTCAGGCCACCCACCAGCATGTGATGGTCGATGATCGCCATGATATTGGCCTCGTTGATCGAGGGCGGCAGTTCAGCCGGGTTGTTGGTATCGACGATCACCACTTGCTGACCGGCGGCGACATCGGCGATGATTTCAGGCTGCGCGAAACCCCAATGTTTCAGCACGAAGGCGGCTTCGGTGTTAGGCTGTCCCAGCAGGCGCGGCTCGGCATTGCCGCAGCGCAGATTGGTCAGATACCAAGCCCAGATGATTGCCGACAGCGTGGCGTCGGTGTCGGGGGATTTGTGGCCGAAAACGAGAGTGGTCATGGGGCAAGCCTTCGCGATGGGATTTTGCCCGGCTTATAGGGGCAGGGGGGGGAATTGTCACGGGGTCGCAAAGCCGCGGGCACGCACGCGTTTACGGCCACTGCGCCGGATCGGTTTCCGACTGGCAGCCATAAGGCGGCAGGGTTTTGTCGCCAAAATGCGATTTCAACTGGCTGCAACCCCAATCCTGCACAAAGCCCGGCATCATCTTATGCAAGTCGATGCCCACTTCATCAAAGGGGTCGGCAGCCCCTGCAGTATTGTTGACCCAAGCGTAATAGCGATAGCCACCGGTGCCGAGAACGGCGAGCGCAATGATAACCACAAACATCAGCAATCATTTCATAACAAACCTTTACGGGGTAAGGGACAGGCGGGTGATCGTATAGCCATCATCCTGCAACAACTTCAACACCCCTTGATCGCCCGACAGATGCAGCGCACCGAACGCCACCAGCACCGGGCCTTTCGCGGCTGCCGCTGTGATCACCGGAATCCAGGACTGGTTGCGGTCGTTCATCATCAGCTTTTCCATCACGGCAAATTCACGCTCCACCCGTTCCGGGGTGAAACCGGGCAGTTGCAGCGATTGCAGCTTGGAAAACTCCCAGATCAGCCGACCTTCCTCGGCGAAATAGGCATCCGCAAGGGTGACGGCCATGTCGGCGGATTTATCTTCAAGCGCCAAAGCCGAGGTGATCATGTCGATCTGCTCGGGTTGCGACATGCCGCCGAAGATCGAAAACAGCGTGTCATAGGGTTCCAGCGCCTCGACGGGCAGGTCACGCGCACTGGCGGCTTTGATCAGTTGTGAGTCCAGACCTTCGGGCATCGCGGCAAGGTCCATGCTACAGGGCGGCATTGCCAAGAGGACCGAGACATACCACGGGCGGAATTTCGCAACCATGAAACTGGGCACGCCGCGCGCCGAGGCTGCCGCGCGCAGGTGCTGCCAGTCTTCGGGCGCAAGCACTTCGGCAAGGGTGGGGCCATCCGTGTTGACGATCAGGGAGGGGTCGTCGGCCATGCGGGCTTTCAGCGATTCCTGCTCTTTTGGACCTGCCTCGACCAGCAAGACCTTGGCTTTGGCCAATACGGGCGCAAGGGCGGCCAATGTGGTGGCATGGCGCGGATCGTCGAAATGATAGGTGCCGACGAGGGTGATTTTCTCGGCTCCCTTGGTGGCCAGCCATAAATTGCCGACGGCAAAGGGCTGTTTTGCGGCCTCGGCACGCAGGGCGGTTTGCGCCTGAGGCGACAGGTCTGCGATCAGGTTTTGACCCTTGCATTCGGCCAAGGCAGGGGCGGTTATGGCCAACAGGGCGATGACTATAGATAAAATTTGGCGCATGGCGTCCTGCTTTTGGAGGTGGCACAAGCGTTGCATTTTGAAGCTGCAAGGCCAAGCCCGAACCACGCCGCCAAGGCGGAAGTCAGCCGCCGATCTGTTCGGCTGTCGCAAAAATTTCGCGCAGTCGGGTGTTGACTGTGAGAGGCACAACGCCTAATTCTAGCCTCGTTAGCACTCAGTGAATACGAGTGCTAATCTTATTCAAACCTGGAAACTCAAGGGAGTGTAACCAGATGGCATTCACACCGCTGCATGACCGCGTATTGGTCCGTCGTATCGAAGGCGAAGACAAAACCAAGGGCGGCCTTATCATCCCGGATAGCGCCAAAGAAAAACCGGCTGAGGGCGAAATCGTCTCGGCAGGTCCGGGCGCACGCAAGGACAGTGGCGAGCTGATCGCGCCTTCGGTCAAGGCCGGCGACAAGATCCTGTTCGGCAAATGGTCGGGCACCGAAGTGAAACTTGACGGCGAAGATCTGCTGATCATGAAAGAAAGCGATATCCTCGGGATCATTTCCTAAGGGGTGGGTGGTGGGGTGAAACCCCACCCTACGCTTTACTTTTCAACATCTTAGACTGGAGTCCATATCATGGCTGCAAAAGACGTACGTTTTGAGTCCGATGCCCGCGACCGCATGCTGCGCGGCGTGAACATCCTGGCTGACGCTGTCAAAGTAACGCTTGGCCCGAAAGGCCGTAACGTTGTGATCGACAAGAGCTTCGGCGCTCCGCGCATCACCAAAGACGGTGTGACGGTTGCCAAAGAAATCGAACTGTCCGACAAGTTCGAAAACATGGGCGCGCAAATGGTGAAGGAAGTCGCTTCCCGCACCAATGATGAGGCTGGCGACGGCACCACCACCGCGACCGTTCTGGCGCAAGCGATTATCAAAGAAGGCATGAAAGCTGTTGCAGCTGGCATGAACCCGATGGATCTGAAGCGCGGCATCGACATGGCGACCACCAAGGTTGTGGCTGCGATCAAAGCGGCTGCCCGCCCCGTGAAAGACACCGCAGAAGTCGCACAAGTTGGCACCATCTCGGCCAACGGCGAAGCTGAAATCGGTCGTCAGATTGCTGATGCGATGCAGAAAGTCGGCAACGAAGGCGTGATCACTGTTGAAGAAAACAAGGGTCTGGAAACCGAAACCACCGTTGTCGAAGGCATGCAGTTCGACCGTGGCTATCTGTCGCCTTACTTCGTCACCAATGCTGACAAGATGATTGTCGATCTGGAAGACGTGCTGATCCTGCTGCACGAGAAAAAACTCTCGTCGCTGCAGCCAATGGTGCCGTTGCTGGAAGCCGTGATCCAATCGCAGCGCCCGCTGCTGATCATCTCGGAAGATGTTGAAGGCGAAGCTTTGGCGACTTTGGTCGTGAACAAACTGCGCGGCGGTCTGAAAATCGCGGCTGTGAAAGCTCCGGGCTTTGGCGATCGTCGTAAAGCCATGCTGCAAGACATCGCAGTGCTGACCGGCGGTCAGGTGATCTCGGAAGATCTGGGCATGAAGCTGGAGTCGGTCACGATCGACATGCTGGGCAAAGCCAAGAAAGTCTCGATCACCAAAGACAACACCACCATCATTGATGGCTCGGGCGTCAAGGCCGAGATCGAAGCCCGTGTTTCGCAGATCCGCACCCAGATCGAAGAAACCACTTCGGACTATGACCGTGAAAAACTGCAAGAGCGTGTGGCGAAACTGGCGGGCGGCGTTGCTGTCATCAAAGTTGGCGGCATGACCGAAATCGAAGTCAAAGAGCGCAAAGACCGTGTTGACGACGCTTTGAACGCGACCCGTGCGGCCGTGCAAGAAGGTATCGTTGTTGGCGGTGGTGTGGCGCTGATCCAGGCTGGCAAAGTGCTGGAAGGTATGGTTGGGGCGAACCCGGACCAGACCAACGGCATCAACATCGTCCGTAAAGCACTGGAGGCTCCGCTGCGTCAGATCGCACAGAACGCCGGTGTTGATGGCGCGGTTGTGGCTGGCAAAGTGCGCGAGTCGACCGACGTGACCTTCGGTTTCAACGCACAGACCGAAGAATATGGCGACATGTTCGCATTCGGCGTGATCGACCCGGCGAAAGTCGTGCGGACCGCGCTGGAAGATGCAGCTTCGGTTGCATCGCTGCTGATCACCACCGAAGCGATGATTGCGGATCGTCCAGAGCCTAAAGGCAATGGCGGCGGCATGGGCGGCGGCATGGGCGGCATGGGCGGCATGGACGGCATGATGTAATCCAGTACTCTGGATTGAAGATCGGGACGGGCGTGGCGCAAGCTGCGCCCTTTTCTTTTGGCGGCGCGTTTGGGCCTACAGACGTGACCTTATAGCGCGGCTTACGCCGCAAGACCTTTTAGCGCTTGCGCGCGGTGGGTGCCGGTTCTGTAAGGTCAGCGTGCAGAGCAGGCGTGGGTATGCGGATGTTTAAGCGCAGAGGATGACTTTAGGGCTTGAACGCTACTTTCGCGTTGCTCTTTTTGAAATACTCCCCCCGGAGGGTCTGTTTGGTGTTTCGAATGATGGGATCAAAGTGATCACCGCCATGTTAATATAACTTACTGATTGGAATGGGTAATATAGACAATCTCAAGGCTGACCGGGCCAGAAGGTTTGCGCCATATAACCTCATCGCCGACCTGTGCGCCGATCAAGGCGCGGGCGAGCGGGGATTGCGGGGTGATGCGGTGCAGGCGCGCGTCGGCCTCGTCCTCGCCAGTGATCTCATAGGTGGTCTGTTGGCCGTGATCATCGGCGACGGTCACGGCGAGACCAAAGGCCACTTCGCTAAGCGGCAGGGTGGCGGGGTCGATCAGGATGGCAGAGCGCAGACGGGACTCAAAGTAGCGGATGTCACGCTCGCAGGCAGCTTCAGGCAGTTTGTCGAGCCGTTCGAGGCGGAATTTCAGGGCGCTCAGCGTGGTTTGCAAATCGCGCAGGCGGGCTTGCAGGGCGTTCAGGCCTCGGGGCGTGACGTAGTTCGGATGCGGCGATTGTGGCAGATCGGGCAGCGGATCAAGCGTGCCGTCGCCTTCTTTGACGAAAGCCCTACTCACGATAACCGCTCATCGCACGATGACTTCCAGCGGGTCATACAGGATGCCGATGCCCCAAGCGGTGGCGATCAGGCTGTCGGGCTTAAAGCGGATGCGGCCCGATTCCAGATCGGCGCGGGTAAAGAACCGACGTTGGGTGACGACGCCTTCGGGGTCGCGCCAGCTGGCGTTGATCGCCCCTGCGGTGATGGTGCAGCGAAAGAAGATATCGACCTGATGAAAGCCTGACACCGGGTCATGGAATTCATTGATCAACGCGGGCGCGCCTACGGTCACTGAAAGTCCGGTTTCCTCATGCACTTCGCGCGCCAGATTGACCGGCAGCGAGGTGCCGGGCTCGACCCCGCCGCCCGGCGCGCACCACAGGTCTGATCTCGCGCCGGGATAGGCGTTGACCAACAGCAGCCGATCCTCATGCAAGATCAGCGCGCGGGTGGCGAGGCGGGTGGGGCGTTTCGACATGGTGTCAGGCTGATGCCCCGGTGCCGCAAGGTCAAGGGCCTATACTGTGACGGGATGGTTTTGCCCCTGCCGTTCCGACCACAGCAGATACATCGAGCCCGCAAGGATCAGCGCCACGCCCAACCAATAGGCACCTTCGGGTGCAAAGCCCAGCACCAGTCAACTGACCGCGATATTGGAAAACAGCTTCAGATCATCAAACGGCTGCACAAACCCCGCATCGGCGCTGGCATAGGCGAGGGTCAGGAAATGCTGAGCCGCGTACATGATCGCCCCGCCAAGGATCAGCAGGCCAAGCACAGTTACGGTTGGAATTTCAAACCCGGCGTGCAGCGAGAACAGCCCGTTGATCGGCGTCAGCAGCAGCAACAGCCATAGCGTGATCGCTGTTTGCGGCTCGGTCGCGGTCAGCCGCTTGGTGATCAACGAGGCCCCGCCCCAGCAGATCGCAGCGATGATCGGGTAAAGCATGGCAAGCGTCAAAGCCCCCTCCCATGGCCGCAGCAGAATCATCGCGCCGCTAAACCCGATCAACGCCGCCAGCCAGCGGTTCGCCGCCACCCGCTCGCGCAAAAACACCGCCGCCCCGATCATCACGAAGAACGGCGAGGTCATCACCAGGGCCACCACATGCCAGGGCGCCATACCTGCGCCGAAAGCTTGGGTAAACGCCTGCACCCCCAGCACCGACAGCAGGATGCGCAACCCATGCAAAAAGGGATGCCCCGTCTTCATGCTCGCCACTCCTTGCCGCCAGATGAACGGCAGCGAGAACAGCGTGGCGATGGCATATTGCCAGAACGCATCCGATTGCGGTTTGAAACCCATCTTATAGGTCACGGTCCAAGTGATCGCATTGGCGGCAGCAAAGGCCACTCCAGCCAGCACCATGAAAAGCGCGCCTTTCAGCGGGGCGATATTCGACTGATTCATGCCTGTCCTCCTTCAAGACCAACATCAATCAGGGGGACATGACACGCCAACACCCCCCGCAAAACGGTTGAGGCTGCGCGCATTCTCTTGCATCCGGACTATACCGTCGGCCCCGGAGTTACACCGGATCTGCTGACCCCAAGGCCGAAGTCCCGAAAGACCAAAGCCAAAGGCGCTCGCGGGCTTTACCGCCGGTGGGGAATTGCACCCCGCCCTGAGAATGTCCGGGCCTCCCCGGACGTGCAATTTCTACCAGCCCCCCGCTCGGGCACAAGCTGCAAACCCCACTTGCCCTGCACATAAGATGCGCTTTAATGCCAGCATGACAAAAACGATGATTTTTATGCTGTTCGCGGCGTTTGCGCAGAATAACCCTGCTCAGGCCGATTGCGTGGTTCTGCTGCATGGCCTCGCGCGCACCGAAACCTCGCTGGTCGCGATGCAAGCCGCGCTGGAGGCCAAGGGCCATGTTGTGATCAACGAAAGCTATCCGTCCACCGAAGCGCCGATTGCCGAACTCGCCGCAGGCGTTGGTGCCCGCGTTGCGCAATGCCCCAAAGGTGCGCGCGTCGATTTCGTCACCCATTCGATGGGCGGCATCCTTGCACGCTATTGGCTGGCCACCCACAAACCCGAGGTGATGGGCCGCGTGGTGATGCTCGGCCCCCCCAATCACGGATCAGAGCTGGTCGATACCTTTGGAGAGATCGGCGCGTTTCGGTGGATGAACGGCCCGGCAGGGTTGCAGCTTGGCACCGACCCCGGCGCTGTGCCGCAGGAACTGCCAAAGCCGGATTACGCCGTCGGCGTGATCGCGGGCACGCAATCGCTGAACCCGATCACCTCGGTGGTGATACCCGGCCCCGATGATGGCAAGGTTTCGGTCGCCAGCACGCATCTTGCAGGGATGGCAGATCAGATCGAGTTGCCCGTCACCCATACCTTCATGATGCTGAACCCGGTGGTGATCGCCGAGACCCTGATCTTTCTGGACGCCGGGCAGTTTGATCATAACCTCAGCTACACCGATGCGCTGCGCATCGCTTTTAACAAGGAATAACGCATGGCACGCTTAGGACGCACGGGTCTGGGATATGCCGGGCTCGCAAAGGCAGTGTCACGCTACTGCGGGCGACCCAGCACCTTCCTGCTGGCCTGCGGGGTGATCGTTATCTGGATCATCACCGGGCCTTTGTTCGGCTTTTCAGACACATGGCAGTTGGTGATCAACACTGGCACCACGATCGTCACCTTCCTGATGGTATTCCTGATCCAGAACACCCAGAACCGTGACACCCAAGCCATCCAGTTGAAACTGGATGAGTTGATCCGCGCCACCACAGGCGCGCACAACGCGCTGCTTGATCTGGAGGAGTTGGACGAGCGCGCGCTGGAATCCTTCCGCAGACGATACGAGGCTTTGGCCCGTACCGCCCGGGATTTGCGGTTGGCGGGCGGCATCGACACCGACTCGCCCGAAGCGTAAGCCGCGCGGCAGCAAAACAGAAGACTTTGCGAAAAGCGCAATTTCGGTTAAACTTCTTGCAGATTTCAGAAACAGGTTGTGCTGATGTTTGATCGACTCGGGCATTTTTTCCGGCTTTGCCTGTTTGGCATCTTGACGCTGGCTCTGCTGCCAGCGGCTGCGGAAGCTGCGGGTCGCAAGCTGGCGTTGGTGGTCGGCAATCAGGCTTACACGGTGCTGCCGGGGCTGAATACCCCGGTTGAAGACGCGCAAGGCGTGTCAAATGCGCTGCGCAATCTGGGGTTTGAGGTGACTTTGCTCACCGACGTTGGCCCTGCGGTGTTTCAGGCGGTGCTGGGCACTTTCACCGCACAGGTCGATGAGACCGATACGGTTTTGTTCTTCTACGCGGGCCACGCGTTTCAGAAAGACGGCGTCAACCATCTGGTGCCGGTCAATGCGCGGCTGGCCGATGCCAAGGCTTTGGATACCGAAACGTGGCGGCTGGACGACATTGCCAAAGCGTTGAAAGGCAAGACCAATCAGCTTTTGCTGTTCGTCGATGCCTGCCGCGACAACCCGCTGCCCGAAGCCGTGCGCAGCGCTGCCGAAGCGGGCGGTCTGGCGCAGTTTGACGGTGGCGCGGGCACTTACGTCGCCTTTGCCACAGCGCCGGGGCAGGTGGCTTGGGACAAGACCGAAGGCGCGGTGAACAGCCCGTTTACCGCTGCATTGCTCGCCCATATCGCCAAGCCGGGGCAGAATATTTCCGATCTGATGATCGCGGTGCGCAATGATGTGGAAACTGCAACCAGCGGCAAGCAAACCCCGTGGGAGCAATCCTCGCTGCGTGAACAGTTCTTCTTCGTGCCGCCGGTGGCCGAAGTTGCTGCCGCCGAAGACGTGCTGCCCGCGTTTGAAGTGGTGGCGGATCAAAGCACGGCACTTGCGCCTCCGGGTGGCATTGCGGTGATCGGCCAAGGGGTGGGCGATGATCAGCTGGCGTCTTTGGAAAGTGACACCCGCAGCCTGAACGCAGCCCTGCCCGAGAATTTGGCTTTGGGCGTGCAGACCGAACTCGACCGCATCGGCTGCTATGGGATGCGGGTTGATGGCGATTGGGGCAATGGTTCGCGCCGCGCCATGACCGCGTATTATGAGGCGAAAAAGGTGCCACCCGGAGAATTGGAGCCAAGCGAAGCGGTGTATCGCACCTTGCTGGCCGAGCCGGAAAAGACCTGCGAAAAGGCCGCTGTGGCGGTGAAATCGGCCACCAAGACCACGCCGAAGGCCACCACGAAGAAATCAACCACCAAAAAAGTCGCGGCCACCACAACCAAGAAAAAACCCGCTGTCGCAGCACCCGTGAAGAAAAAGCCAACCTGCAAGTTCATGGTGATCGCGGTGGTGTGTTCCTGAGCCAGGCTCAAAGCTTAACAAAGTATGAATGAAACCCTGTTAAGTCCCTGATTTCCCTTCGTGGCGTCTGTGTCCATGCGTGGACGCTACGCCTTTCGGATCACCCGGTTGACATGCCCCATCTTCCGCCCCGGCAGCACCTCGGCCTTGCCATAAAGATGCACCGCGCAATCATTTTCGCGCAGCAATTCCGGCAACCGATCCATATCGTCGCCGATCAGGTTTTCCATCACCACATCCGAGTGTCGCCCGCCATCGCCCAACGGCAGCCCCGCGACAGCCCGGATATGCTGCTCAAACTGATCGACAGCACAGCCATTCTGCGTCCAATGCCCCGAATTATGCACCCGCGGCGCGATCTCATTCACGATCAGCCCGGCGGGGGTGACAAACAACTCCACCCCCATCACACCAACATACTCCAACGCGTTCAATATCCGCGCCGCAAGCAGGATCGCATCCGACCGCATCGAAGCCGACAGCCGCGCGGGCAGGGTGGTGGTGGCAAGGATGCCATCGCGATGCACGTTCTCACCCGGATCATAGCAGGCGACCGAACCATCCAGGCCCCGCGCCGCGATCACCGAAACCTCGTGACTGAAGTCGATGAAACCTTCCAGCACGCAAGCCGCCCCCGCCATGCTGGCATGCGCCTCGGCCGTATCAGAGGCGTTCCTGATCCGGGCCTGCCCCTTGCCGTCATAGCCCAGCCGGGTGGTCTTCAGGATCGCAGGCGTGCCGATCTTTTCGATGGCAGCCTCTAAATCGGGCAGGGTCTGCACGGCGGTATAGGGGGCGCAGCTCAGCCCCAATCCAGTGAGAAAGTCTTTCTCCAGAATACGATCCTGAGAAATTGCCAGCGCGCGGCGATTGGGGCGGACTTCACGCAGGGCCTCCAGCGCGTCAAGGGCGGCGGTGGGGATGTTCTCGAACTCATAGGTGATCACATCGACCGAAGCGGCAAAAGCCTGCAAAGCGGCGATGTCATCATAGCTGGCGGTGGTGAGGGTGTGGGCGACATCAGCGGCGGGTGGGTTCTGGCTGGGCTCGAAGATATGGGTTTTGTAGCCAAGACGAGAGGCCGCGACCGACAGCATCCGGCCCAACTGCCCACCGCCAAGGATACCGATTGTGGACCCAAGTGGCAGGTTATTCATCCTTCGGCTCCTCTGGGATCGAGGCGGACAGGGCCTCGCGCCACGCATCCAGACGGGCCGCCAAAGCCGGATCATGCAGCGCCAGAATCCCGGCAGCCAGCAGGCCCGCATTGGCAGCGCCAGCGGCACCGATCGCCATAGTAGCCACCGGATAGCCCTTCGGCATCTGCACGATGGAATACAGGCTATCGACGCCCGACAGGGCTTTGGTCTGCACCGGTACGCCAATCACGGGGATGCGGGTTTTGGAAGCCATCATGCCCGGCAAATGCGCCGCCCCGCCCGCGCCTGCGATGATCACCTGCAAACGTCCTGCCGCCGCTTTGCCATAAGCCCAAAGCCGGTCGGGGGTGCGATGGGCCGAGACGATCTTCGTCTCATACGAAATGCCAAGCTGATCCAGCACAAGCGCCGCTTCTTTCATCGTTGGCCAGTCAGACTGGCTTCCCATGATGATCCCGACATCAACAGACATTGGCAACTCCGGCTGATTTCACAGCGCTTCATAGCAATGCAGGCGGAGGAGGCAAGGAAAAGCCGGAACATCAGGGGTAGGGTGCGCTTTTCACGCACCATTCTGACCGATCAGGCGATGATATTGGGGATCAGCAGATCTTCGATCCACACGATCTGGTCCTTCATCTGCAATTTCTGCTTTTTCAGCCGCCGCAGCGTCAGAATATCCGGGCGGCCTGCGGTTTCCAGCGCATAAACCGCCTCATCCAGATCGCGATGCTCACGCCGCAGCACTTCCAGCTTCACGCGCAGCATGTCTTCAAAGTTCATCTCGGAGGAGGCATTCATGGCAGGACCGAATCCAGTCTTTATGGCTTGCCTTTAAGATACAGTGATTCGCCCAAATTCCGCGCAACGTTTCTGCATCAGCGCGTCACTTTTCTTGCGCAATCCGTCCCTTGTAGGCATCCGCCGCTGCCCCCATATTAAAATGGTCATGTGCCGCTGTCTGGGCCTGACCTCTCATGTCGCTTGTTGCAAAGGGCATCGGTTATGACGAAACTTACCTTCGGCTCGCACCCGTTTCTGCTGGGGTTTGAACAGTTGGAACGGCTGGTGGAGCGTACCGCCAAAACTGCCTCGGAAGGCTATCCGCCGTTCAACATTGAGGCCACGTCCGAGAACACCTACCGCATCACCCTGGCCGTTGCTGGTTTTCGCGATGAAGATCTGGCGATCACGGTAGAAGACCGTCAGCTGGTGGTGCGCGGGCGGCAAAGCGATGATCTGGGCGAGCGGGTGTTCCTGCATCGCGGCATTGCAGCGCGGGCGTTTCAACGCTCGTTCGTTTTGGCCGATGGCGTGGAAGTGGCGGGGGCTGATCTTGATCACGGGCTGCTGCACATCGACCTGCGCCGCATGGTGCCCGACACCATTGTGCAGACCATTCGTATTGGCCGCAAATAAGGAGAGATGATGATGGATGTGAAATTTGACGGCCTTGATGCGGCAGAAAACCGCATCGTGTATGTGCGCCCGATTGCGGTGGAAAGCCTGCCCGAAAAGGTGCGCGCACAGATCAACGGCATGAAAACCGTCTATGCCGTGCATGGCGAAGATGGCGAACAACTGGCGCTGGTCGCTGACCGCGATCTGGCGTTCTCGCTGGCACGTCAGCACGATATGGCGCCGGTCAACGCGCATTAAAGCCGTTTCGGGGGGATCTGGCGCAAAGTAATTATAAGTCGCGCCGGATCTGTCGCATCATTCTTTAACGATGCCCTAAATCACAATACGCAGCAAAACCACAATATGTTGTAAAAATACCTGCTCAAATCGAGCAAAAGCACAAGTCGTTCCCCGCTGGGAAGCGTTTCCCACTCCGACGGCTTTGAAGACAGATCAGACTCAACCCGGTATAACACTGTATTTTCGATATGAAAAAAGCCGCGCAAAATGCGCGGCTTTTTGTTTGGCATGCGGGTTTGTTTATGCGGCGACGCCGTCGTTCTCGGCTTGCTCTTGCAGCCAACGCTCGGCATCCAACGCGGCCATGCAGCCCATTCCGGCAGAGGTGACGGCTTGGCGGTAGATATGGTCGGTCAAATCGCCTGCCGCGAAGACGCCCGGAATGGCGGTGCGGGTCGAGCCTGCCCCAATCTGCACATAGCCGCCCTCATGCAGCGGCAGTTGATCCTTGACCAATTCCGAAGCGGGGGAATGGCCGATGGCGACGAAGAAGCCGTGGCAGGGTACGTCTTTCACTTCTCCGGTTTTCAGATTGCGGGTACGGACCGCGGTGACAGAAGCCGGGGCGTCGCTGCCCAAGACTTCGGTGACCTCGGAGTTCCACAGCATTTCGATCTTCGGGTGTTTGAACAGACGGTCCTGCATGATCTTCTCGGCCCGCAACGTATCGCGGCGGTGGATCAGGGTGACTTTGGTGGCGAAATTGGTCAGGAACAGGGCTTCTTCGACCGCCGTATTACCGCCGCCGATCACAACAACTTCTTTGCCGCGATAGAAGAAACCGTCGCAAGTGGCGCAGGCCGAGACGCCGAAGCCTTTGAATTTTTCTTCCGACGGCAGACCCAGCCATTTGGCTTGCGCCCCCGTCGCCAAGATCACCGCATCGGCGGTGTAGGTGGTGCCGCTGTCTGATTGCGCGGTGAACGGGCGGTTTTGCAGATCAAGGCTGGTGATGTAGTCCGAGATCACTTCCGCCCCCATCGCCTCGGCATGACCCTGCATCCGCACCATCAGATCGGGGCCTTGCACATGGGTGTCACCCGGCCAGTTTTCCACCTCGGTGGTGATGGTCAACTGCCCGCCGGGTTGCAGACCTTGCACCAGGATCGGCTCCAGCATGGCGCGGGCGGCGTAAACTGCGGCGGTATAGCCTGCGGGGCCAGAGCCGATGATCAGAACTTTACTGTGGCGTGTCGTGGTCATGGCGCATCCCCGGAATCGTGTGACGCTTGATATATGCGTTGCCCGCGCGCGGGGGAAGGGCTGGCAAACGCAGGACGGAATTGTGCGGAGAGCGGGTGTTTTGCGAAAACATCTTGCGCGGTTGTGAAAGAATGTTGCGCAGCGCAGGGCACAGGCATAGATACGAGGCAAAAAGGAGGCCCATATGGCCGGCAGCAAACTCGATCCGATCGACCGCCGAATCTTAGCTGAATTGCAGGCGGATGGTCGGATGACCAATGTGGAACTCGCGAGCCGGGTGGGGATTTCAGCACCACCCTGCCTGCGCCGGGTCCGCACGCTGGAGGAGGCGGGCTATATCAAGGGCTATCACGCCGATATTGATGCGCGCGAAATGGGCTTTGAGGTGCAGGTGTTCGCGATGGTGCGGCTGCAAAGTCAGGCCGAGGCGGATCTGTCAACCTTTGAGGGCCGCTGCCGCGCGTGGCCATTGGTGCGTGAATGCCATATGCTGAACGGCGAGATTGATTTCATCTTGAAATGCGTGGCCCCCGATCTGTCGAGCTTTCAGTCTTTTCTGACCGAGCAGCTTTTGAAGGCCGAGAATGTGGCGAATGTGAAAACATCCTTGGTGATCCGCTGTGCCAAGGACGATCCGGGACTGCCGTTTGATGTGCTGGAAGCGCGGCTGGCCAAGCACGCCTGAATTGGCAGGAGGGGGCGTTTTCTGAAGTCAGAAAACGTGCCGAATTCTGTGACAGAATTCGATCTGCTGGCCAGCGGTCTGCACAAATGTTTAGGCGGCCCCTTGATGGTGTCAGAGAACACCAGGGCCGCCTTAACTGAGCATCATCCGCAGCCCGACATTTGCCGAACTGGTGCGCTGAGGGGGGTGCCTTTGAGGGGTCTTACCACGCCCGCCACCGCCTGTTTTCACAGAGGGACATCTGTAAGGCCAAACATGGCGGAAACACGCCCTGTTGTCAAAGTTTATTCTTAATTGATATGCAGTTATGACGCGATCTTCATGTCGTTGCCGTTATTGTCCACGCTGCAGGTGCAATGCAGGCGTTGTGCGCCGAAAATCAAAAAAAGCCGGGGGTTGTCCCCGGCCTTTTTTACGAATCGGGCCCAGATTTGGGCGATAGATCAGTGGGCAGCCTGCGCGCGCGGCTTGGCGGTGGCGGCTTTCAGCGCCACAGCCATTGCCTCGGGGCGGCGGCGTTGGCCGCGTGCCCAAGGCAGGCACACTTGCGGCTCGGCGCTTGCTGCGATGGCGGATTTCATCCAGCGGCGTTGTTTCTTCATGGCCCTTGTCCCTTGCAGGTTTGTTCATGCGTTGGAGACAATTTGCCGGAAGTTTGCGGCGGCGGTTGGACCGGAATCGGTGGAGTTTAAGGAGATTTTCAGCGGGTTTGGGCTGAATTGTGGCGCGGGCCGCTGGGTTAAAGCCGGATCACCGACAACAGGCGGCCGTAATCGGCCTCACCCGCATGGGTGGTGCGGCGATACGAGAAGAATCGTGAGGCGTCTGAGAAGGTGCAGTGCCGGGTCCATTCGGCACGGCCGACGCCCGCCGCACGCAACCGCCACACCCCATAGCCGGGCAGGTCAAACAGCATCCGGTCGGCTTGGCCTTGAGCGAAGAAGCGGCGGGTCTCAGGATCGTCGTCGGTGAAGGCTTCAAAAAATTCGGGGCCAACCTCATAGGCGGATTGACTGATGCAGGGGCCGATCACGGCGGCGATGCGGCCACGAGATGCCCCCAGCGCCTCCATCGCCACAAGCGTCGCTTCCAGCACACCGTCTTTCGCACCGCGCCAGCCGGCATGGGCGGCGCCAATAACCCCGGCTTTGGCATCGGCGAACAGCACGGGCTGGCAATCGGCGGTCAGGATCGCAAGGCCGAGTCCCGGCGTGGCGGTGACCATCGCATCGGCTTGTGGGCGGACTCGCAACGGGGCTGTGATGTGCAGGGCATCGGGCGAATGGACTTGGTGGACGGAAACGAGGTGATCGGCGGCCAGATCCAGTGCCTCGGCGACGCGGGCACGGTTGATCGCCACGGCGTCGGCTTGGTCGGTCGATCCGGTGCCACAGTTCAGCCCGGCGAAAATCCCGGAAGAGGCCCCGCCCTTACGGGTGAAAAACCCGTGGCGGGGGGTAAGGGCATCGGAGGTGATGATTTCAAGCATCAGGCGAATCCGGGGGGCTTGGGGGCGTGAGAGGGGGTGATGGCGAGGGCTTTGAACAACCTTCCCATTTCCTCGGGCGCGGTCAAGCGGTGCGTGGCGGCATTGTGCTGGACAAGGGCATCTCCGGTCAGTTTTAACCCCAGTTGGACGGCGCGCTGGTGGATGCCAAGCGCGGTCAGAAGCTGGCCTTGCGTGGTGTAGGCATGGGATGTGCAGGCCGCAGCGAGGGCGGCAAAATCGACATGGGCGGTCAGATCGGCTTCGCCGGGTTGCGCTATGGGATCGGTGAAGCTATGCGCCTTCAGCGCTTGGAACGTGTCGCCGCGTGAGGTCCAATCGCCGTAGTCGAGGATCAGGGCCGCGCCACCGTGGGTTTCAATTTGGGCGGCGATGGTCTGCATGATCGGGGCAGCGGCAGGGCAGATTTCGACGATATCGCCGGGTTTGGTGTCGGCAAGGCGATGGTCCAGCGGGGAAATTTGGCTGGGGGGGGATTTACCGAGGCTCAGGCGGTGGTTTGTGACGCCGATCAGGGTTTCCTCCCAGCCTTGGCCGTGCCTTGTGAATTGCCGGATCGGCAGGGCGTCGAAGAATTCATTGGCGAGCAGGTAGAGCGGAGTTTCACCGAGCGTGAGCTGGTCGGCCCATTGCACTGGATAATCGCCCAGAGTGGCGCGCTGGCGGGCGCGCAGGGTGGCGGAGGCTTCCACCAGCAGCACCTGCGCTGCGGCGTGGAAGCCCGCAACGCGCTTGGTGGCGCGCAAAACATCGGCCATCAGGGTGCCACGACCGGGGCCGAGTTCGGCGAGGGTGAAGCGGGCAGGCGCGCCTTGGTCGAGCCAAGTTTGCGCAAGGCAGAGGCCCAGAAGTTCGCCAAACATCTGGCTGATCTCGGGCGCGGTGGTGAAATCGCCAGCAGCGCCGAACGGGTCACGGGTGGAATAATAGCCGTATTCGGGATGCAGCAGACATTCGGCCATATAATCGGCGAGGGTGATTGGGCCTGTCGCCTGAATACGCCGGATCAGCAGTTCGGCGATGGGGGTCATGCGGGGTTTGCTGGGGTGGGTTTGGCTTTGGCGATGAACCAGATGCCCGCGGCGATCATCGGCAGGGTCAGGATTTGCCCCATGGTCAGACCGTATCCTGCGGCATGCAGCGCAAGGCCGAGCGGGTTGCCCTCCGAGACGAATTGCGCGTCGGGTTGGCGGACGAATTCGACCAGAAAGCGCGCGATGCCGTAGCCTGCGAAGAACAGGCCCGCGATTTTGCCCGGTGTTTTCAGCCAGCCGCGCCGCCAGATCAGATAGCTGAGGACGACCAACAGCAGCATGCCTTCCAATGCGGCCTCGTAAAGCTGGCTGGGGTGGCGGGCGCAGATGGTCAGCACGCCCTCGCAGGTTTGCGCGGCCTCACCCGGAAAGGCGACGCCCCAGGGCAGATCGGTGGGGCGGCCCCAAAGCTCGGCATTCACGAAATTGGCCAAGCGGCCCAGCAGCAGGCCGATCGGCGCTACGGCGGCCATCAGATCGGCCAGCGGCAGCATCGCGATTTTCTCGCGCTTGCAGAACCAGATGCCCGCGATGGCGACACCAAGGAAGCCACCGTGGAACGACATACCTCCCTCCCACACCCGCAGGATTTGCAACGGGTTTTGTAAGAAATGGTCGGGTTGGTAGAAGATCACATAGCCCAAGCGCCCGCCGAGGATGACGCCGAAGATCACCCAAGTCAGCAGGCGTTCGACCGCCTCAGCCGTCAGAGGCGGCGGGCCGGACCACAGACGGGGCGTGTTGATCATCCACACGATCAGCTTCCAGCCCGCCAAAAGCCCGACGATATAGGCCAAAGCATACCAGCGCAGGGTCAGCGTCATCGGCCCCAGCGGGATCGAGAAGATATCGGGCGACAGGTTCGGGAAGGGGATATAGGACATGGGGCTTCCTGCGATTTCCCCCGCGTTGTCGGCAAGCGGCGGGGCGATGTCAACGTGGGATTGCGGCAGATCGCCATCTTGTGCGCAGGCCTTTGGCGGATCATATAAGACTTAATCGAAAGGAGGCCCCAGATGACGGCCGGAAACAAATTCTTCGACGATATGTCAAAGCTGATGACCAATGCGATGGGCGTGGCACAGGGTGCCAAATCCGAAGCCGAAACCGCGATGAAGGGCTTTGTGGATCGCTGGCTGGCGGATCGCGATTTCGTCACCCGCGAGGAATTCGACGCGGTGCGCCTGATGGCGCAAAAAGCCCGTGAGGAGAACGTGGCACTGGCGGCGCGGCTTGCGGTGCTTGAGGCCAAGCAAGGATGAGCTGCCCCGCGCGGCTTGCGAGGGCAACCACCGCAAGCCGCACCACACCTGCATGACCTGCGACTGATGGGGCAAAGTGATCTCAGAATCAGACGTGATCTGAACTTATAGGCATGGGGCCACAACATGTTGTGGAAAAATCCCTCAAATGTCGCGATGGGCACAAGTGCTTCCCAGCGGGGAATGAAACTGCCGCTGATGGACATCCCTGCAAACTGCGATGCCCCCGCAAAAACAAAGGCCACGCCAGACACCCTGCCCACCCACCCGAGCCGTTTCACAAACCAAAACGCCCACCGAAAGGCAGGCCATTTTGCTTTGGTTTAGAAATTTGGTGGAGCCAGGGAGGATCGAACTCCCGACCTCTTGAATGCCATTCTCACATTCTGCGTTTCACAGGGTCTCTTGGGCTTGCATGGAGTTGCACTAAACTGTTGATAATTATGTATATTGTATCATATGGCCACATCGCCTATCTTAGCGTTTCAGTGATTGGTGATGACTCGGTGATGACTCGCAACGGCGAGTCATCACCGAAGCCCTCGAAAGGAACGCGAAATGCCCAGCATGAAGTTGTCTCGCAAGTCCATCAGCGGTCTGTCCGTCCCGGCAAAACCGGAGACTTGGTGGGACTCCGATCTGGCTGGCTTTGGGCTGGCAGTTCGTCCGACAGGCAGCCAAAGTTGGGTTGTCCAATATCGGCCCGGCTCTGGTGGCCTATGACACGCTTTATGGTTTCAACCCGATCTTCGTTCTGGAACTGACGGCAACGCCCAAGGACGTGGCGGCGCGTGGTGCCCCTATGCCGCGCCCAGCGCGGTATGCGAACCTCTTGGTGGAAGTCACCGGGCGAGAGTTACACGCGGAAGACATGATCAAAATGCCGCTGAATCTCGACGCGCGGCATGGGACAGATTGGCATGCGACACTGACAGCGGCGCTTTCCACGCTGAACACGTTGCAGGTGGCGGCTGATGCCTACAGGGCCGAAAAGGGCGACCTGACCTATATCCGCCCTATCATGCTGGTGCAGGTAGAGCGGACCGGGAAAGACCAACGCGACGGTGTGCATATACACGCCCAAGACGTGCGGGAATGGCTGTTGCAGGCTGGGCTTGATGATGCAGCGGTGGCTATCAAGACGGCGGAACAGAACGACCTGAGCCAAGCGGAGAACCAAGACCTGCTTTCGACAACGAACCGGGTGCGGGTGATCGTGACCAAGGCGGCGCTGCAAGAGGGCTGGGACTGCCCCTTTGCCTATGTGCTGTGCTCGCTCGCGGCGGCGTCCAACCTATCGGCCATGACGCAGCTTGTGGGCCGTGTGCTTCGGCAACCGCATGCGCTGAAGACCGGCAACCCCCTTCTCGACGAATGCTATGTGGTGACACACCACGCGGGCACGGAAGGAGTGGTGCGGGCGATCAAGGACGGGCTGGAAAAAGATGGGCTGGCCGATCTGGTGCTGACTGTGGCGCAAGGTGGCCCGGTAGGCGGGGCAGGTATACCGCGCCCTGTTCAACGTCGCCCAGACTTCAAGACGGTCGAAATCTATCTGCCCAAGGTCTTGAGGGCCGATGGGCCTGTGATGCGCGACCTCGATTATGAAACGGACCTTCTGTCGGTTATCGACTGGCGCGGCTATGACCCGTCTGCGATGGCCAAGACGTTGCCGGAGAACCCGAAGGAAGTTGCATCCCAGCTTCAGCGCATCAGCTTGACCACGGCAGGCGAAGAGCACTTTGCCGGTGAGACGGTGGCGAAGGGGCTAGAGGCGCTACGCTTTGACCCAGCCTATGCGGTGCGGGTCATTTCTGATCTAGTGCCCAACCCTTTTGTGGCGCGTGAGATTGTCGAAAAGGTCCTAGCCGTTCTAAGGCAGCGCGGATTTGACGACGCCAAGATCGGAGCGGCTTCGGGTTTGATCGTTGATGAACTGCGCAAGGCGCTCGACAAGGAGCGAGACTCGCGGGCTGAGGCGCTGTTCAGGGCTGAGGTGGCGGCGGGGACGATCCAATTCCGCTTGCGTATCGACGGTCAAAAGAATTGGCAAATGCCGCACGTTATCCAAACGACAGAGGCGGCAGGTTCGCCGCACTTGACTGGGGGTGATGGTGCGGCCCTACGGCGAAGCCTGTTCTCGCCAGTCTATCGTGCCGAGTTGAACGAGGAAGAGCGTGGCGTTGCCGTCCACCTTGACGGAGAAGCGGCTGTAAAGTGGTGGCACAGAAACGTCGCTCGCGCGGACTACGGGCTTCAGGGCTGGAAACGTGGTCGCATCTATCCCGACTTCATTTTCGCAACTGGGGGCAATGCTGGCAAGGGCCGGGTGGTTGTTCTGGAAACGAAGGGCGATCACCTTCAGAATCCCGACACAGATTACAAGCAGGCCGTCCTGTCCTTCCTGACCACGAGTTTTTCGTGGGACAATGCCGTGCCTGCCGGTCAGCTTCAAATTGAGATAACAGGCGAGACGGTCGAATGTGCGCTTGTTCTCATGCAGGACATTCCGACGAAACTGCCTGACCTGATCGGGCCGGATGAATAATTAGAGGAATGAACTTCTATCTGGGCCAAAGATTTTGCGCCCTAATAAACAATTGCTCACCCCTCTCAGCAATTTGTTGCTCGTTCCAAGTCTCTTTTTCGAATAGGGAAAGATTTATCGGCAAGAGAGAGTGTTTCATCATTTCCGGCTTCTTCGTGTTCCAAGCGAGATTCGATTGTGACGAATTTAACTCTGTAGTTAAAATCGTGAGATTCCCAAGAGTATCTTTGGCAATATTGCGGGCGCGCGATCCGACTGCTCTCGGATCAGTTTCGGCAGCCGTGTAGAGTTGCATGAAGTCCATACCAAGAACGTCGCCGTGCAAAGGCCAGTTCTTTTCCCATTGTTGGGGCATGATATGTTCGACGGACGGTTTTTTATCGAAACTAAGTGCCTCTGACTTGGAAGACATGTAGCTTTGGTTCAACCTTCCAAACAGATAAACTAGTTTCGGATTGTTAAGTGGTCCGTAAAGCGGCTTGTGAATCCAAGCTTCTCTAAACACTGCATCGTTTGGCCAAAGCCCGGAATCACCCTTTTGAGCCATCAATGCCCGTCGTAAAGTTTCTGCTGAAAAGCCTTCTGTTCGAACTGCCCGAGTCAGTGACAAAAAAATTCGGTTATAGTTCTGGGTTCCAAGATTGCAAACTGCGCGTCTAAGCAAATATGACTCTAGAACTCCCGAAATTTCTTTCCATTCGTCGTGGCCAAGATTTGCTTCGAGAAGCGTAAGCAACAATGGGTAGGCTGTGCGAATGTCAAATGCGTCGAGAAAACTACAAACTCCGAATATGAAATCACCCCGGGCAGGTTCAATAATTCGCCTAAAGTGATCACCTTGGCGCGCCAAAGTGGAAAGCTCGGCTGTCACGTCCGAGAACGGTTTTTCCCGTTCAAGCCAATGCCTATACTCAACATAGAGATGCTTTATTGGGATGTCTTGGCCCTGACGGCTCGCAAGAAAATGCTGCATGTATAGATCACTGCGCGGACGGACTAAGCGCCCTTGTTTCACTTCTTGTCGCCAAAAGTGGTCATCAAACCTTGACCAATACTTTTCATAGAGCTCCTCGCTATTAAGTCCAGCGCGGCTGGCCCGAAAGAATATATAGTTCTTCAAAAGGTCAGCGGGAAGCAGAGGCTCTCCCCTCGCATTAAGCGTTTCGAAGATTACTTGGGGGTCATCATCCTTTTGCAAATCGATCACAACTACCATCAAAGAATTTCGAAGCGTCTGGAAGCACTCATCAAGGCGCGCATGAATTTCAAATTCGGCACAGAGTGGAGGCTCGCCGTTCACCCCTAGAAAGAAAGACTCTAGTTGGTCGGAAAAAAATAGATAGGCTTCAACCATCCGGGGGCGCGGTTCTGGGTGGCGCGCATAGGGCTTGCGCTGGAGGGGGTGTCGATCAAGTAGAGTCTTGCGAGAGCCGGAAGAAATGACGTCTGTGAACTGAGATCGATCCAATTGAGTAGGCCAGACTTTGAAACGGTCTACATTTGAATCAGTCATCATTCCCGTATTATACAGAAATTTTTCGCACTCGGCAGCTAAGTCGCTACATGCCTGAATTGAACAAAAGTCCCGATAGGCAGCCAGAAAGATTTGAAGGGTAGTCAGACGTTGCTGACCATCTATGACTTGCCGAACGACAACATGGCCCGTTGGGGTTTGCTTTTGATCTAGAACCAGTGCGCCCAAGAAGTGGTTGGGTGCATCTTTGCGGCCTTCGAGCGATTCGACGAATTTGCGCTGAATGTCTTCCCAAAGGGGAAGCCACTGCTGCTCTTCGTTCCAGACGTATTGGCGCTGGAATAGAGGGACCTCAAGCCGTTGCTTGGCATCGAACACGGCGAGAACTGAGGACTTGTGCACATCCACGGGTCAACAACTCCATTTGGTTGCAAAGGCTTATCCCTTTTAGTCCGGTCGGCCTACATGTTGACGCGGCGCAGAACCTCGCGTCTGCGGCTTTAGAGGCGACCCGGATCAGTTTTGATCGCTATGCTGAGTTATGGGTGGCGGCTTTTGTGGGGACGAGGGCCTTCAGGCCCGCAGTTCAACGAAATCGCGATATGTCGCGGGACCGAGACCAACACCGATCCCGAGCAGCGTGTCGAACGCGCTGCGCAAGTGTCGCCGTCGGTTCCAGCGAAACACGAATTCGTCGAGATAGCGTTGCAGATGGCGTTTTCTGAGGCCGTGGAAGACACCTTTGGCCCATGTTTTCAGGTTGGAGAACACGCGGTGGACCCAGTGGAGGATCTCGTGTGCCTTCTTGCCGCTGACGACCTTCGCCTCGTGCGTGTTTGCCGGAGGATTTTCGTAACCGAGCCAGCCGTCGGTGATGATGTGTGCGCCGGGTTCCACGACCTGACCAATGAACCCGTGCAGCGTCTTCGCCGCT